>JBFYWX010000516.1:0-9295 GCA_041310825.1 Desulfobacteraceae bacterium
AGTACGCCGCAGCGACCATCCCGCCATGGCGGGAAAGCGCAATCCCGCCTTGGGCGGGAGAGATTGGGGTTTTTACAAAGCCGTCAAAACGGGATGGGGAACATGGCAGGAGGGTCGATGATTTCGAGAAGGTCCTTTTTGAAAGGGGGTCTGGCGGCCGCGGCAGCGGTTGCGGCATCCGGGGTGCCTGCGGCCGGATCCGCGGTGGAACCCGGCGGCCGGGAGCACCTGGCCACCCTGATCGACATCCGCAAGTGCATCGGCTGCGGGGCCTGCGTCGAGGCCTGCCGCGAGAGCAACGCGCACAAGCACCCCGAGCCGAAAAAGCCGTTCCCAAAGATGTATCCTGCCCGGGTGAAGGTGTCGGACTGGTCCGACAAGCGCGAGGTCACCGAGCGCCTCACGCCCTACAACTGGCTCACCATCCAGCACGCGACGGTCACGGTCAAGGGCGAGGAGACCGAGCTCACTATCCCGCGGCGCTGCATGCACTGCGTGAATCCCCCCTGCGTCAAACTTTGCCCGTGGGGCGCAGCCAAGCAGATGAAAAACGGGCTTTCCCGGATCGACGCCGACATCTGCCTCGGAGGGTCCAAGTGCAAGGACGTATGCCCATGGGACATCCCCCAGCGTCAGACCGGCGTCGGCCTCTACCTGGACCTGCTGCCCTCCCTGGCGGGAAACGGGGTGATGTTCAAGTGCGACCGCTGTTACGATCGGCTCGCCCGAGGGGAAGAGCCGGCCTGTATCGAGGCCTGCCCCGAGGGCGTGCAGACCATCGGGCCACGGGATGAAATCATCGCTCAGGCCCGGTCGATCGCGCGGGAGATCGGAGGCTTCATCTACGGAGAGAGCGAAAACGGCGGAACCAACACGATCTATGTGTCGCCGGTGCCCTTTGAGGAGTTGAACCGGGCGATCGAACAAGGCGAGGGCCGGCCGCACTTCGCACCGGTCGCCGATGCCATGGCCGAGGCCAACAACCTCGCAGCCGCCATGGTGATTGCGCCCGTTGCCGGGATTGCGGCCGCCGTAGGGCGCTTTGTCGCGAAAACCCGCACGAATCAGGAAGGAGAAAAGGCCGCATGAAGAGCGCTTTGGAGCAGCGCACCGCCGGCGAACGGTCCTCCAGGGGGGTGGCATGGCTTTACACGGCGACGCTCATCGTCATGGCGCTCACCGGATTCGGCCAGATGCCCATTTACAACCGCTACTACATGAGCGACATCCCCGGGTTCGGCTGGCTGGCTGACTACTACGTCACCCGGAACATTCACTATGTCGGGGCGGCCGTGCTGCTGGCGCTCCTTTTTTATGCCGGATTCGATTTTCTTCTGAAGCGCAAAAGAAAATTGAAATTAACGCGGTCGGGTACCCTGCGGCTGGCTTTATTGGCGGGGGTCGTGGTGTCCGGGGCGTTGATTGTAGTCAAGAATTTCCCCCTTGTTTATTTCACCGATGCCTTCGTTATCGGATTGAATATTTCTCATTTGGCCATGGTGATGGCCCTGTTCGCAGCGAATTTTACCTGTATGGTCTACAAAAAGAGATGGGCGGCGGCGGTCTGACCCGCCGGCCGCCCAGACATTCGGCGTCAAACCCGTTGTAACCCCACCATGGTCTTGATGCGCTGGGTGACCTCAGGGCTCAGCCCCAACCCCTCAGCCAGCTGCTCCAGGTAGATTCTCTCCGCGGGTGTATCGACTTCGATGGCCAGCAGCGACGCCCCGTACACCTCCGTCGCGAGCTCCGGATGCCCCTTTGCCGCGGCCACCAGTCTCTGGGTATCCATGGGTTTCTGCATTTCCATCATCACGTACTGCCGGCTATCGGCGTCCACCCCGACTTCCTGCAATTTTCCGACAATGCGCCGGATCTCCTCCCGGTCGATTTGCCCATCCGCCTTGGCCGCATTGATCATGGCATTGAAAACGATTTCGGCGTGCCGCTCGAGCTCCTGGCGGTCGGCTTCCGTTTGCGGCGCCATGAGACCCAGCGGCACCTGGGACTGTTGGCGGCCGCTGCCCTTCAGCGCCTGAAACGCCATGGCCGCGAGCAAGGCCATGACCCCGCCGCCCATGGCCCCTCCCATGGATTTCCCCCCGCCCCCCAGGATTGCGCCGGCCAATGCACCCAGGCCGCCCAGGGCAAGGTTTTGATTGCCACCGGCCGCACGGCCGGCCTCCTTTAAGACATTGCCGAGGATCCCGCCCGTTCCGCCTCCGCCGCCCAGCATGCCGGACAAGAGATCCGTAAGCCCGTCTCCCTGCCGGCTGCCCGGCTGCCCTCCGAGCATTCCGGCAAGGCCTTCGAGCGGGTTTGCGCTGCCGCCGCCCAGGGCGTTCCGCAAGCGGTCACTGGAAGAGGGCGCCATACCGCTCTGGACAACGGCCCCCAAAAGGTCGCTGATGTTCATTCGGTCCTCCTTTGTCTTACTGAGCTGCCTTCGGCACTCAACTGCCGTTACGGTGTGCAGCCAGCTTGGTACTCTGCGGTAAAAATTGCTCAGGTAAGCGGGATTCTGATTTTCTGGCCCGGGAAAATAAGGTTGGGGTCCTTGATGACCTCCCGGTTGGCCTCGAAGATCTTGGGGTAGTCGTTCGCCTTGCCGTAGAATTGTTTGGCGATGGCCGACAAGGTATCTCCCTTTTTGATGATGTAGTACTCGACCTTGGCCTGAACGGGAGGGGCTTGCAGTTTGTCGACCTTGACCTCCGAGACGCCCTGGATATTTCCAGCCATGAGCACCGCCTTTTCCATCGCCTCGGCGCTGGTGGCCTTGCCGGCAATCGACACCACCCCGTTGCTGAACGTGACCTGCATCTCTTCGATACCGGGGTTTGACTCTTCAATGTGCTTCTTGATTTTTTCAGCCGCCTCTTCGTCGCGGTTGAACAGCTTGCGCCCGATTTCCTTTACGAAATCAAACAGGCCCATGGTTTCCTCCTTTTTTTTTGGAATGCGGTTCGTGAGAGTTCAATGTGTCGCTGAGGGTCGGTCTAAGGCAGGCCATCGGAGGCGACAATAAGGTTACAATGGTCTTAGGTAGTGCCCATCCAGAAACGGCGTCTTACGGCCCATGCCGGCGTTCTCGCTTTTCGCAATCCTCGACGGTGTCTTACACCGCCTGCGGTTGCGAAATCGCTGCGGCCTTGGCCTGGGCCGTAATCCACCATTTCTGGATGGGCACTGATTCTATTTTTTTATACACCAACTGGCGTTGGAGTTCAATCATCACGCACTCTTAGCAGGCAGGTGGAGTGTCTTCAACCGCTGATAGGACCAAGGTCCTATTTTCAGCCTTTAATCCGGCCTGGTAAAAGGATGATCGTAAGAAAGGGTTTCTGTTTGTCGGACGCATCTCCCCTCATCCACATTGTCGACGATGACCCCTCCGTGGTTCAGGGGATCGAATCGCAGGCCATGAAGGCCGGTGCAGTCGGATTTCTGAGAAAACCCTTTTCAGATGACGTGCTGGTGGACTTGATCCGAAAAGCGCTGCAAGGCCGGCGAAGACCGAAAGCATGCACGGGCGTGAATGACGCCCACGGAAAGGGGCGGTAGTTTACGATGCAGGTCGGCGACTGGATCGGTACGATTCTGGTACGTTACGCCGTGATCGTGGCACTCGGCCATTGAGATCGGCGTTGGGTTAAGGACAGTTCCAACCCATATCTCCAACAAACGCAATAGAAGGGGGCTGTATGAAACATGTTTTGGTGTTGACGCTGGTGGTAGCGCTTGGTCTTGGGGTTTGCGGCAGCCTTGCGGCCCAGAATCTTGTCGAAACGGTTGCCGAGGGGTGCAAAACGGAGATCGAAACCTATTGCAAGGCGGTATCGCCGGGGGAAGGGCGGGTTCTGGCCTGTCTTTACGCCTACCAGGACAAGTTGTCCGGAAAGTGCGAGTTCGCGCTCTACGATTCCGCGGTGCGGCTCGAGCGTGCCGTGGCCGCCTTGAGCTATGTGGCCAAGGAATGTGAAGCGGATCTGGCCACGCACTGCGCCGGTGTGCGCGCGGGGGAGGGCCGCCTGTTGCAGTGCCTGGAAAAAAACGACGCCAAGGTCAGCCCGCGCTGCAAGGGCGCGCTCAAGGATGTGGGCCTGAAACAGTAAAACGGATAGGAGTCACCTTCTTTCCGGACTTCAACGTCAAGAACTCGTAAGCTATTTATCCTGCGGCGGACCTCTCGGAGCAGATCTCCACTGCAGGCTGGGTTTTCGACCTGAAGAAAAACAGCCCAACGAGCTCTTGAAAGGCCAAACTCATGTCCAACGCCATCCTTGTCCTGAACGCCGGCTCCTCGAGCATCAAGTTTTCCGTGTTTTTCGATCGCGCAGGAACTCTTGAGCCGGGAATCCGCGGGCAGGTCGAAGGGCTCACCGCCCGGGCGCGATTTGTCTCGAAATCGCCCGACGGCCTCATCACGGCGGAAAAGGTTTGGCCCGAAGGCACCCCGCCGGGTCATGACGGGGCCCTCGATCACCTCATCGACCACCTGCGGTCGGAGCTCTCCGCGGATCGGCTGATCGGTATCGGCCACCGGGTCGTGCACGGAGGGCTGGATTACACTCGGCCGGTGCGCGTGGATGCAGCCGTACTCAAGGTATTGGAGACCTACATCCCGCTTGCCCCTTTGCACCAGCCCCACAATCTCACGCCGATCCGGCGCGCGCTGGTGCGAGTGCCCGATCTACCCCAGGTGGCCTGTTTCGACACCTCGTTTCACCGCACCCAGCCCGAGGTGGCCCAGATGTTCGCCTTGCCGGCGGAACTGCGGGAAGCGGGGGTCCGGCGCTACGGCTTCCACGGGCTCTCCTACGAGTACATCGCCTCCCGTTTGCCCGAGGCGGACCCGCAGGCGGCTGCCGGCCGGGTCGTCGTCCTGCACCTGGGCAACGGCGCCAGCATGTGCGCCCTCGCCGCCGGCCGCAGCGTGGCGAGCACCATGGGGTTCACAGCGGTCGAGGGGCTGGTGATGGGCACCCGTTGCGGCGCGCTCGACCCCGGTGTGATTCTCTACCTCATGGATCAGCGCGGCATGGATGCCCGTGCCATCGAAACGCTCATCTACACCCAGTCGGGGCTGCTGGGGGTCTCCGGCATCTCCAGCGACATGCGCACGCTGCTGGCGAGCACGGACCCGCGCGCCGCGCTGGCGGTCGATCTTTTCATTTACCGCATCCGCCGAGAACTCGGCTCGATGACGGCCGCCCTGGGAGGAGTGGATGCCATCGTGTTCACCGGCGGCATCGGGGAAAATGCCCCGATCATTCGCAGCCGGGCCTGTCGGGATGCCGCCTGGCTGGGGGTGGCGATCGATGAGGCGGCCAACGCCGCCGGCAGAGGCTGCATCAGCGCCGGCGCGAGCCCCATCGCGGTCTGGATCATCCCGACCAACGAAGAGTTGATGATTGCGCGGCACACGCAGCGGTTGCTCGCAAACGCCACCCAGGAGAACACCAAATGAAGACCAACGTTCCGCGACCGGCCCTGAAAGGCAAAAAGGCCCTGGTGATTGGGATCGCCAACGAGCATTCCATCGCCTACGGGTGTGCCAAGGCGTTTCGTGAAGTGGGGGCGGAGCTGGCGGTCACCTTTCTCAACGACAAGGCCAAGCCGCACGTGGAGCCCCTGGCAAAAGAGCTGGAGGCCGCCTTCTTTCTGCCCCTGGATGTGGCCCGGCCCGGCGAGCTGGAATCGGTGTTCGAGCATTTGCGACGCGAGTGGGGCCGGCTGGACATCCTGGTGCATTCCATCGCCTTCGCCCCCAAAGAGGACCTTCAGGGCGGACTGCTCAACAGCGCCCCTCACGGGTTTTCGGTCGCCATGGACATCTCCTGCCACTCCTTCATCCGCATGGCGCGGCTGGCGGTGCCGCTGATGAAGGAGGGCGGCACCATGTTCGCCATGAGCTACCATGGGGCGCAGAAGGTGGTGCCCAACTACAACCTGATGGGACCGGTCAAAGCGGCGCTGGAAGCGGTCTGCCGCTACCTGGCCTACGAGCTCGGACCCAAAAAGATCCGGGTGCACGCGATCTCGCCCGGCCCGCTCAAGACGCGGGCGGCCTCCGGGTTGAAGGACTTCGACCGGATGCTGAACGATGCCGTTGAGCGCTCCCCGGTCGGCGAACTGGTGGACATCATGGATGTGGGGTTCACGTGCGCCTTTCTCGCGACCCCCTACGGGCGGCGCCTCACCGGCCAGACCGTGTATGTCGACGGGGGCGCCAGCATCATGGCGTGATACCGGCGCCTGCTTTTGAACCATACGTAGAGGGGGGCTGCCCCCCCCTATTCGAGGAGATAGGAAGATGGATGCAACCAAGTTCACCCCATTGGCAGGATATAAGGAATGGATCGATTACCTGGTCGACGCCGGCCAGCGGACGGTGCTTTTCTGGGATGTGATGCGCCAGCGTGGCAATCAGCAACTGGAACAGGCGGCCAAAACCGTGCCGCATGTGCTGAAGTTCGACCACCAGTTGATCTTGGACGGACGGACGCTGCCCAAACCGGTCAATTACGGGATCATCAAGATCCACCCGCCCGAGGGGGTTGCGATCGACGATCGCAAGCGGCCTTTCGTGGTCATCGACCCGCGTGCGGGCCACGGACCAGGGATCGGCGGATTCAAGGCGGACAGCGAGATCGGGGAAGCCATGCGCGCGGGCCATTCCTGCTATTTCATCGGGTTTACGCCCGTGCCGGAGCCCGGCCAGACCATCGAGGCGGTGATCGACGCCTGGGGGGTCTTTCTCGAACGGGTCACGGAGCTGCACGCCGGGGCCGAGGGCAAACCGGTCGTGATCGGCAACTGCCAGGCGGGCTGGGCCTTGATGATGCTGGCGGCCAAGCGCCCGGGGCTGTGCGGCCCGATCATCGTGGCTGGATCGCCCCTCTCCTACTGGGCGGGGGTGCACGGCCAAAACCCCATGCGCTACACCGGCGGCCTGCTGGGGGGCAGCTGGCTGACGGCACTGATCAGCGACCTGGGCCACGGGACGTTCGACGGCGCCTGGCTGGTGCAGAATTTCGAGAACCTCAACCCGGCCAACACGCTGTGGTCCAAGCAGTACAACCTCTATGCCAACATCGATACGGAGGCGCCCCGCTACCTGGAGTTCGAGCGCTGGTGGGGCGGGCACGTCTTGTTGACCGGGGAGGAGATGCAGTACATCGTCGACAATCTCTTCGTCGGCAACAGGTTGGGCTCCGCCGAGATGGTGACCGCTGACGGCGTGCACCTGGACTTGAGAAAGATCCGTTCGCCGATCGTGTGCCTCTGTTCCAAGGGGGACAACATCACCCCGCCGCAGCAGGCGCTCGGTTGGATTCTCGACTTGTACCGCAGCGAGGAGGATATCCTGGCCGCCGGCCAGACGATCGTTTACACGGTGCACGAGACGGTCGGCCATCTAGGGATCTTCGTGTCGGGGAGCGTCGCCAAAAAGGAGCATCAGGAGTTCTCGAGCAACATCGACCTCATCGACTGCCTGCCCCCCGGCCTTTACGAAGCCGTCATTCAGAAAAAAACAGCGGATGCGGCCAATGCCGAGCTGGCGAGCGGCGACTATATCTCCCGCTTTGAAAGACGCACGCTGGCGGACATCCGTGCCCTGGGCGGGAACAGCCCTGACGATGAGCGTAGCTTTGCGGCCGTGGCCCGGTTCTCCGACGTGGCCAACGGCCTTTACCGCACACTGGCACAACCGGTGGTGCGCGGGCTCTCCACCGAGCCGATGGCCGAATGGATGCGCCGGGTGCATCCGCTGCGGTTGGGATACGACCTCTTCTCCGACCGCAACCCGGCCCTGAAACCCGTAGCCGAGCTGGCCGAGCAGACCCGCAGCAGTCGCCAACCGGCGGCGGCCGACAACCTGTTCCGCGAGTGGGAAAAGAACGTTTCGGACTGGGTGACGGCGAGCCTCGATGCCTACCGGGACTGGCGTGACATGGTCATGGAGGTCATGTTCTTCGGCATCTACGGACAACCCTGGCTGCAGGCCCTGTTGGGTCTGCAGGCATCGGATGAGCCGCCCCGACCGCGGCCGGGAATGGACTCCGACCACATGACCACGGTCGAACGGCGGATCGATGCCCTGCGCGCCAACATGGACAAGGGGGGCCCGCGGGAGGCAGCGATCCGGGCGCTGATCTATGTGCGCCTGCCCGAGAAGGGGGCTGACGAGCGTGCGTTCGAGATGCTCCGGCGCATCCGTGCCGAACATGGGGCGGGAAAAAGCCTGGCCGAGTTCAAGCAGGACCTCCGCGAGCAGTATTACATGCTGCGGCTGGACGAAACCCGGGCGGTGGCGCTGATTCCCGAGCTGCTCAAGGGCCATGAAGCGGAAGGCCCGCGCCTGCTGGCCATCGTCCGCGAGATCGCCACCGCCGGGGGGCCGCTGACCGATGAAGGGCAACGGCGCCTGGCGCAGATGGAGAAGCTGTTCACGTTGAAAAGATTCGACGGAAGAAAGGCTGGCTTCGATGATCACCAACAAGACGTTTGATGAGATCCGCGTCGGCGACACGGCGCAAATGCAGCGGCCGCTGACCAAGCAGGACATCGAAGTGTTCGGAGTGTTGACCGGGGACATGAACCCGACCCATTTCAGCGATGAGTACGCGCAGAGGCTGCTCGAGCGCGGCAAGCTCGTCGGCCACAGCATGTGGGGCGGAGCGCTGATCTCGAGTCTGCTGGGAAACGACCTTCCGGGTCCCGGGACGGTCTACCAGTCCCAGCAGTTTGAGTTTCACAACGCCGTGGAACTGGGCGATGTGCTCACCGTCACGGTTACGGCCCAGGCCAAAAATGGCGCCGATGGGAGCGTTTTGTTCGACTGCCGGGCGGTCAACCAACGCGGCGAAACCATCATCACCGGCACCGCGAAGGTCAAAGCTCCGGCCCGGAAGCCGACCGACGCCGGCTCGCCTTACGCCGATCTGCAGCTGCACCGCAAAACGGCGTTCAAGCGGCTCATCGATCATGTGAAGGGCTGGGAGCGGATTCCAGTGGCCGTGTGCCATCCCTGCAGCCAGGAGGCGCTGGAAGGCGCCATCAATGCGGCCACCATCGACTTGATCGATCCGATCCTGGTGGGACCTGAAGCGAAAATCCGCGCCCTAGCCGAGGGCCTGAAGCTGGACATCAGCGCCTATCGCCTGGTGAATGCTCACCACAGCCACGATGCCGCCGCCAAGGCCGTGGCGTTGTGCCGCTCCGGGGAGGCCGAGGCGCTCATGAAAGGCAGCCTGCACACCGATGAGCTGATGGGGGCGGTCGTGCCGTC
>JBFYWX010000018.1:0-5300 GCA_041310825.1 Desulfobacteraceae bacterium
TTGATTTTGCGGATGACCTTGTGCAGGTCCTCGATGGCCTTCTCCAGGTCCGCTTTCTGGGCGGTGAGAAAATCGTGGCGCTCCCCGAGCTGCTGATACTCCTGGATGGCGCCCAAGTTGACATCGCCGATCCGGGCGATCTTGGTGCGGTAGCGGTTGAGCTCGGCCTCCATCGCCTCGGGGTCCGGGGCGCTGTCGGCCGCTTCGCCCTCGGCCGGCGGGACGAGTTCCGCCCGCAGTTCGTTGAAGGGGGTGTGGTAGCGGTCCTCGACCTGGGCCGCGATGTGCTCGCGCCTCATCTCGCGTTGAGCCTGTTCCAGCTCGAGCACCCGCAGCTGCTCCAGACTCTTCTCGCGCCGGTCGCGGATGGAGGAGATGGTCTCATCGCTCGCCTTCAGCCGTGCATTGATGGCGGCATAGTCCGCCTCGTCACGCTCGATCTCCTGGTCGATCTGGCGGGTGCGGCGGTACATGTCGGCCAGGGCCTGATCGCATTCCTGGACCTGGGTGCGGGCGTCGGCGGATTTACCGCTCTTCTGAGTGATTTCGAGCGCGAGCTGCTCTATCCGCCGCAGGCCGTCCGCCTGGAATTCGCGCAGCCGCCGCAGGCTGTGGGTGCTGTTCTCGAGCTTGGCGTTAAGGCTTGTCATCTCGAGTTTGACGTTCATGACCTGCTGCTGCGCGGTCTGGACCGTGGCGGAGAGCGCGGCGATGCCCCGGGTGCGCTCGTCCACCGCCTGCCGGGCGGCTTCGACCTCGGCCGACATGGCCGCGAGCGAGCGTTCGGTGCTGCTCATCTGGTCGTCGAGGTCGCTCGACTCCCCGAGCAGCTGCTCCTGCTCGAACTGCACGATCTCAAGCTGCCGCCGCAGACCCTTCAGCTCCTCACTGGCCTTGAAGAGCGCCTTTTCCGCCTCAATTTCGTTCTCGCGGTCCTGGTTCTTGCGTTCGATCAACTGCTGCAGCTCGACATCCAGGCGGCGGACCGCGGCTTCCATGGACTTCTGCTCCAGCCGCGCCGCCTCGAGTTTTCGCTCCAGCTCCGCGGCCTGCTGCTCGAGTTCCCGCAGTTCGCGCTTCTTCGCCAGGATACCGCTGCCGGCATCCCCGCTGCCGCCGATCAGAAAGCCCCGTGGCGAGACCACCTCGCCACTGCGGGTCACGAGGGTTTGGATGCGGCCGTTGTGGTTGAAGAGCTCGACCGCCTCGGCCAGGGTCTCGGTCAGGACGACGTTGCCGAGGAGCGCCTGGGCGATGGCCTCGCAGCCCGGTTTCACCCGGACGTGATTGAGCAGCAGCCGCTCCGGGTCGGGCCGCTCGGCCTGGCCGGCAGCGGTGTCGTGCAGGGCCTCCGAAGGGATGAAGCCGCCCCGGCCCGCGTTTTGGCGGCGCAGGTAATCGATGGCCGCGAGCCCCGCCGGCTGGTGCGCAACGATGACGTACTGCAGGCTTTCTCCCAGGGCGGCCTCCACAGCTGCGGCGACGGCGGCCTCCGGCTCGATGACATCCGCCACGAGCCCGACGACACCCTCGAGCTGCTCTCCGTCTGGGCCGGCCTGCCGGGCGCGTTTCATGACGGCCTTGACCCCGTCCTTGTACCACTCGAAGTTGTCTTCCATCCTCTTGAGCGCGGCGTGCTTGGAGCGGGTGGTGGTGCGTTCGAGATCAAGCCCCTGGGCGAGTTTCACCTGCGCGGCGAGGGCTCTGGATTTGGTGTCCACCTCTTCGCGTACGGCAAAGATGCGCCGTGAAATTTCCTCGATGGCGTGCTTGAGTGCATCCCGCTTGGCCTGGGCGCGGGCTTCGATCTCCTGAGCCGCCGTGATGGTGTTGTGAAGTCGTGCTTCCTCTTCGTCCGCCCGCTTGAGGCGGCGGGAGACATTCTCGCGGTTCACGGCCGCGTTCTGGTAGAGATTGCGGACCTGCGCCTCTTGGGCCGTGAGGTTGACCAGCGCCGCCCGGGCGGCGTCGAGCCCCCGGTTCTCCTCGGCGAGGGTTGCGGTCATGCCCTCCAGTGCGGCGCGTTCCCGATCGAGCGCGGCGCGGGCCTGCTCGATCCCGGAGCGCAGCCGGGCGTTTTCCGACTCGCCCTGGTCGATCTCGGCCAGCATGCCGCGGTTTTTCTCCTCCAGCCCCTGGCGGGCCGCCTGCAGCTCCGCGGCCTCCCGGCCGAGCCGCTCGATCTCGGCGCGCAGATGCTCGATGTCCTTCTCCATGCGGTCGACCGTGCGCTGGAGATCGAATTTCTCGCTCTTGCGGTCGGAGATGGCCTGGTTCTTCTGCCAGCGGTCGAGCTTGATCTCCTCCACGGCCGCGTCGAGTTTCTTGAGCTCGGCGCTGTGCTCGATGTCGGCGTCGCGCAGTGCCTGAAGCAGGCTCCGGGTTGCTTCGATCTGGGCCGCGAGCCCGTCGGCCTGGCGCGCCGCGAGGCGCACGTCGAGTTCACGGGCGCGGCGCTGGTATTTGCTGAAAAGCTCCGCCTTGCGGGCCTGGCGCTTGAGACTGCCCATC
The DNA here is from genome assembly GCA_041310825.1 of Desulfobacteraceae bacterium. GTDB lineage: Bacteria > Desulfobacterota > Desulfobacteria > Desulfobacterales > SpSt-501 > SpSt-501. The sequence continues at coordinate 2,512 of JBFYWX010000018.1, forward strand.
TGGCGCTTGATCTCCAGGAGGATGTCGGCCACGCGCAGCAGGTTCTGCTGAGTGGCGTCGATCTTGCGCAGGGCCTCGGCTTTGTGGTGCTTGTAGCGGGTGACACCCGCGGCCTCCTCGACGAAATAGCGCCGTTCCTCGGGCCCGGCTTCGGTGATGATGCCGATGTTGCCCTGCTGGATGAAGGCGTAGGACTTGGAGCCCAGGCCGCTGCCGAGGAACACATTGTGGATGTCCTTGAGGCGGCAGGGCTGCTTGTTCAGGAAATAGGCGCTCTCCCCCGAGCGGTAGAGGCGGCGGGTGAGGTTGATTTCAGTGAAATCCTTGAGCTCTTCGGGGCCGCCGCCGTTTTCGTTGCAGAGCGTGAGCGAGACCTCCGCCATGCCGAGCGGTGCCTTGCCGTTGGTGCCCGAGAAGATGACGTCCTCCATGGATTTGCCGCGCAACTGCTTGACGCTCTGCTCGCCCATGACCCAGCGGATTGCGTCGATGACGTTGCTCTTCCCGCAGCCGTTCGGGCCCACCACCGCGGTGATGCCGTGGGGAAAATCAATGACGGCCTTTTCGAAGAAGGATTTGAACCCTGAAATTTCCAGTCGTTTAAGCTTCATGGACCATTTCTCCTGCAAACGTAAAACTGCCGGGCGGTTCGAACATGCTTTCCGGCCGGTGATGGGATGATAACAGGGGTAGGGTTGGATGTAAAGAAAAAACACAACTCAAGGTATGTTTTCGGGCAGCAGGCTACAAGATGTGGGGGAGGAAAATGAAATGCCTATATTGCGCTAAAATGCCTAAAATGCCTAAAATAAAAAGATCGCGCACGGCAATCCAAAAAGCAAACGGTGGAGGGAATGCCTAAGTGTTAGGGTTTGGCTAAAATTTTAGGCATTTTAGAGCACTTTAGGCATTATAGGCATTTCATTTCAGGATTTGGCTCAAAAACAGCTTGGTGCGCTCATGTTCGGGGTTGAAAAAGAAGTGCTCCGGAGTCCCGGTTTCGACGATCGCCCCGGCGTCCATGAAGACCACCCGGTCGGCCACCTCGCGGGCGAAGCCCATCTCGTGAGTCACGCAGACCATGGTCATGCCCTCGCGGGCGAGTGTTTTCATGACCTCCAGGACCTCGCCGATCATCTCCGGGTCCAGGGCCGAGGTGGGCTCGTCGAAGAGCATGACCTTGGGATCCATGGCGAGCGCCCGGGCGATGGCTACGCGCTGCTGCTGCCCGCCGGAGAGCTGGTCCGGGTAGGCCCCGGCCTTTTCCCGGATTCCGACCTTGGCGAGCAGGGCCTCGGCCTTTTGCAGCGCCTCCGCCCGGGAGCGCCGGCGCACGACGCGCTGGGCAAGCGTGATGTTGTCGAGGACCGACTTGTGGGGGAAGAGGTTGAAGGACTGGAACACCATGCCCACCTCGGCCCGCACCCGGTTGATGTTGGTCTTGGGGTCGAGGACGTCGATCCCGTCGATGAAGACATGGCCGGAGTCCGCCGTCTCCAGCCGGTTCAGGCAGCGCAGGAGCGTGCTCTTCCCGGAGCCCGAGGGTCCGATGACGACCACCACCTCGCCGGCGGCGATCGACAGACTCACGTCCACGAGGGCGTCCACCCGGTGCGGGAGCCAGAAGGTCTTGGTGAGGTGGCTGACCTCGATCATCAGACAACGATCTTTCGCTCCAGGTATTTCACGCACATGGAGAGGCTGAAGGTCAGGATCAGGTAGAGCAGGGCGCAGATGAACCACATTTCGAAAGCCTGCAGGCTGACCGTCACGATTTCGCGGGTGGCCTTGGTGAGCTCGCGGATCGCGATGATGCCGAGCAGCGAGGAGTCCTTGATCAGGCTGATGAACTCGCCGGCGAGCGGCGGCAGGATGCGCCGGATGGCCTGGGGCAAAATGACGTAGATCATGGCCTGCGGGTAGCTCATCCCCAGCGAGCGCGCCGCCTCGTTCTGCCCGCGGTGGATGGACTGGATCCCGGCCCGGACGATTTCGGCCACGTAGGCCCCGGCGAAGGTGGCCATGGCTGCCACCCCGTACCAGAGGGGCGGGATCTGGTCGAGGCCCTGCCTGGCAAGGATCGAGTTGAACAGGGTGCCGAGCACGAAATACCAGATGAAGATCTGAACCAGGAGCGGCGAGCCCCGGATGAACTCTACATACGTCAGGGCCGACCAGCGGAAGAAGGGGTTCTTGGACACGCGCGCGATCCCCGCGAAGAGCCCGATCATCACCCCGAACACGGTGGCGATGATGCTCACCTTGATGGTCAGCCAGAGCCCTTGCATGAGCAGTCCGGGTCGCCAGTGCTCCTCGACGGCCAGAATGTCCCCGGCGTAAATGCTGTCCCCCGCGGCGACGCGAACGGCCTCACCCGGGACCGCAACGGTCTGCACATCCGTCTCGCCCTTGAGCGTGATGAGGCGCCGATCCCCGTGCGGGGCGATCGATTCGACCTCGCCGTCCGCCTCGGCGCGCGTTTCGATCTTTTGCTGGTAGGCGAAGTACTGCGGGATGCGGTGCCAGCGCCAGACGTAATCCACCTGCATAGTGGCCACGTAGAGCGCCGCCACCAGGCCGAAGAGGACCACGAAAAAGGCGGCTGCGCCGACATAGTAGGACATGGGGTGCTTCAGAATCGGTGGCGATGCCGGTGATCGCATGCAGGCTGCACCTCGCCCGGGGATGCCGGTTGCCCTCTCATACCCGGGCGGTCAAAGGCTACTTCTGGATGCCCTCGATCCAGTTCGTGCTCTTGATCCACTTGTTGTAACAAGTGGATCAAGAGC
>JBFYWX010000021.1:0-2951 GCA_041310825.1 Desulfobacteraceae bacterium
AAATCCTCACCAGCACCGGCCCACGCCTGGCCCTCCAGCCCTTTGAGATTCCGGTCAGCCTCGACGAGACCGAGCAGTATCTGGTGGCGGTTTATCCGCCGCTTGCTTTGGATTTGAGCGCGCGCACCCGCCAGGAATTGACGATCATGATCGAGGAGGACCTGGAGGCCCTGTGGCGCAACATCGTCACGGCGGACGATACCTGCCTGGCCCCGGATGCACGCACCCTAAAAGAGTGGCTATTAGCCCGCTTTGGCGGAGACGCCCATGCAGCGTAACAAACACGACGTCGAGCAGGCTTTAACCAACAAAGGCTTCGAGCGTGACGAAAGCCATCACCACCTGTTTTTCTATCGAACGCTCCGCGGACAGCTCACCGCCATACGTACCCGGACCAGTCATTCCGGGAAAACACTTGATGACTACCTGCTCCGTCAAATGGCCAAGCAATGCCGACTTGATCGTCCCGATTTCATCCGCCTGGTTGACTGCCCGCTCACCCGCGAGGGCTATGAAAAGCAGCTAGCCACCGCGCCCGGGAACCAGAACCCGTCAATGGCTGGCCGGTAACCCAACAATCAAAAAACGCTATCACCTAGTCGCCTTATGAACTGCCGCCATTGCCAAAGTCCGCTCCGCCACGTTTTCCTCGACCTCGGCTTCGCCCCACCGTCCAACGCTTACCTTAGCGCCGAAGACCTGCTTCGCCCTGAGGCCACCTATCCGCTCAAGCTCTATGTCTGCGACCACTGCTGGCTAGTGCAAACCCAAGACTTCATCGCCGCCGACGAACTGTTCCGCGATGACTACGCCTACTTTTCCTCCACCTCCTCAAGTTGGTTGCAGCACGCCGCTGACTACAGCGCCATGATCACCCACCGCCTGGGGCTCGGCGCCGACAGCCTGGTCATCGAGGTCGCCGCCAACGACGGTTACCTGCTGCGCAACTTCATTGCCGCCGGCATCCCCTGCCTCGGCATCGAGCCGACCGCCGACACCGCCGCCGCCGCCGAGGCCCAGGGCATCCCGATCCTGCGCGAATTCTTCGGCGCCGCGGTGGGACGGCGGTTGGCCGCGGCGGGCCGTCAGGCCGATTTGATTGTCGGCAACAATGTTTACGCCCACGTCCCGGACATCAACGACTTCACCGCCGGCCTCAAGGCGGCACTCAAGCCGGGCGGGGTGATTACGCTGGAGTTTCCTCATCTGCTGCGGCTGATCGCGGAAACCCAGTTCGATACGGTCTACCACGAACATTTTTCCTATCTCTCCCTCTACACGGTCCAACGCATCTTCGCCGCCCAGGGCTTGCGGGTGTGGGACGTGGAGCGATTGCCGAGCCATGGCGGCAGCCTGCGGGTCTATGGCGTGCATAATGACGATGCGCGCCGCGAGACGCCGGCCCTGAAACAGGTGCTGGACGAGGAGGAACAGGCCGGCTTGCGCGCGCTGGCGGGGTACCGGGATTTTCAGGCGCGGGCCGATCGGGTCAAGGATGAACTGCTGGCGTTTCTGATCGAGCAAAAGCGCGCAGGCCGGATCGTCGCCGCCTACGGCGCCGCGGCCAAGGGCAATACCCTGCTAAACTACGCCGGGGTGAAGCCGGACTTGTTGCCCTACGTCTGCGACGCCGCGCCGTCCAAGCAGGGCAAGTATCTGCCGGGCAGTCATATTCCGATTGTGCCGCCGACGGCGTTGCGGGAGCACAAGCCGGATTGGGTTCTGATCCTGCCTTGGAACCTTGCCGCCGAGGTGGTAGAGCAGCAAGATTCCATTCGGGATTGGGGCGGGCGTTTTGTGACCGCCGTGCCGGAGTTGGAGAGGCATCAGTGAGGGCTTGCGGCTTCCTCTCTCTTCCCTCCGTTGGGGAAAGGGCACTGAACGCTAGCCTCCGAACATGAGAATCGTGGCCTTGAAAACCTTGCGCGAGTTTTGGAAACGCCATCCCGCGGCGGAGCATCCGTTGCGCGCTTGGCATGATCAAGTCAGTCGCGCGCAGTGGCGTGCGCCGACGGATCTCAAAGCGCAGTTTGGCAATGCCAGCATCCTCAAGGGACGCCGCGTAGTCTTCAACATCAAGGGTAACGACTACCGGCTGGTAGCGGCGCTGGCGTACAACACTGGGTTGGTTTTCATCAAGTTCGTCGGTACGCATGCGGAGTATGATTCGATCGATGCCGAAACGGTAGAGAGGTGAGAGGAATGGAGATTCGACCCATCCGGACCGAGGAAGACTACGAGGCGGCGCTCGAAGAGATCGCTCGGCTGATGGGTGATGACCCGGCGCTCGGAACCCCGGAAGGCGACCATCTGGACGTACTAGCCACGTTGGTACAGGCTTATGAGGTACAACATCATCCGGTGCCGCCGCCGGATCCGATCGAGGCGATCCGGTTCAGGATGGAGCAGGACGGCTTGACGGTCGGGGACATGCAACCCTACCTCGGGCCGCCGCACCGGGTGTATGAAGTGCTGACTCGCAAGCGGGGTTTGAGTTTGGCCATGATTCGGCGTTTGCATGCAGGACTCGGTATTTCGGCTGAAAGTCTGATCGGCTCGAAGTAGTACCCGGATTGTGCGGTGACTGGTTGCTCGATTGGTGGTGTTTCAAATTTGTGCATGCCCTCAGTAACGAACTCCGTGGTGCTGGCGTCCCTGCGGTTAGAAGCTACCGGCGCCAACTGGTTATGCACAAAGTTGAAACACTACCGCCGACGAGGTTCGCGACCAACGCCGCGCCCTCGCGGCGCCTGGGACGCGTTTTGTCACGGCGGTGCCCGAGTGGCCCATACGCCGCGGGGAGAGGCCGCATGCGCCTGATGCCCAAAGAAATCGCTGCAATCGATCTGGCAGCGCGCGAGTGTTTCGCACCCCGTTCGATGGTCCGGCTGTTCGGCTCCCGCTTGGACGATTCTCGGCGTGGCGGCGACATCGATCTGCTGGTCGAGCCG
>JBFYWX010000023.1:0-2560 GCA_041310825.1 Desulfobacteraceae bacterium
ACCCACTGCTGGAAATAGTCGTTCTGCCTGGCCCAGTCGGTCGACCAATAGGGGCCGTCCGCGTCCGCTCCCCGGGGATAAAGCCCTGCGTGCGAAGGGGTGTGCATCCAACCCGCCGGCAAGCGGATGCGGAAGACACCCTCCGGGATCAGGACGCTGTAATCCTGCCAGGTTCGCGCATCCAGCGCCGGCCCGGGGCAGGGTGGCGCGCTGGGCAGAGTGGCATCGGGGCTCGGAGTTCTGCCAGCACCGAACATGCTGCAACCGGCCGCAACGCAGCACCAAACAACCACCATGAGGCCCCTGCATATCTTTCGCTGCATCAGAGTCATGTGACGCTCAATCCCGTCTGATCCTGCCGTCGCCGCGGTCCAACTAGTTGGCGGTTAACTCAAACCTGAATTGAGCGATTCAGCAAAAACCAAAGTTGGAATCGCTCAACTCAGGTCAAACTCACATTATCCGGACACTACCGTGCGTCAACGCATCAGCGGCAGGGTGTTGGCGCCCTTGGGCATCACGGTGATGGTGGGGTTTTTCTTGCCGCACATGGTATAGGCCAGCTTCAGGGCCTCGTCGATGGTGGCCGCCGGGATCAGGCCGGCCCGGCGCGCCAGCTCGGCGTTGTCCGGCCGGGTGAGCATGATGGTGGGGCTCTGGCGGCAGTATTCGCGCGTGATCAGGGCGCACCAGCCCGCGATGGTGTAGTTCGCCCGCAGGGCGCGGTCGTGCGCCTCGATCGTGGGGTGATCGAACCACTTAAAATACTCCATCGGTTCGCGGATGTCCGGGCACTCCGACAAAATGACCGAAATGCCGCCGGCCTTGGCGGCATGCACGGCGTTGTCCATGGTCTTGGTGGTCTGGTAGAGGTTGATGTCCTTGGGGTAGCCGCCGGCGGTGGCGATGACGATGTCGGCCTTCTCCTTTATCGCGACCCCGTACATCTCATCCACCAGCCGGGTGGCCTGGAGCCAGGCCGACACCCAGTTGCCGGCGAAGATGCCGCAGAGGTCGCCGTCCAGGTTGGGGACGACATTCACGATGAAGTCCGGTCTGGCCAGCGCGGCGCACTCCATCATGTCCTCGTGGGAGGGGTTGCCGTCCGTCCGCCCCGACTGGGACAGTTTGCTGCGTCCGCCGCCGGCTTCCGGTTCCAGGGACCACAGGTGACAGGCCTGGATCGTGGTGTTGGAACATACGCCCGGCATGATGCTCTTGCGTCCGCCGCCGTAGCCGACCATGTAGTGGTAGACGACCCCTCCGGTCAGGATGAGCGTGTCGGCCTCCATGGCGACCCGGCTCACTTCGACCGGCGTGCCGCGGCGGGTGCGGCCGAGGCTGACCATGTTCTTCGCGTCCCAGGCGTCGTGGTTGATCACGCGCACCCGGTGGCACACGTGCGGGCCGCAGAGCTCGACGAACTCTTCCGGGGTGTTCTGGCGGTGGGCCCCCACCGCGATGATGATGGTGATCTTGTCGTCGGCGACACCGGCCGCGTTCAGGTAATCCAGCAGGAAGGGCAGGGTGTTGGCGTTTTTCTGCCAGCCGCGGGTGATGTCGCTCACGGTGATCGCCACGGTGCCCCCGGGTTTGACCACCTCCCTGAGCGGCGCCGAGTCGACCGGGTGATCCAGGGCCCCGACATAGGCCTCGCGGAGGTCCATCAGGGGCGGTCGGTTGCGGCCATCCACCTCGCACAGGAGCTGCTTCTCGGGGACGTCGAACCGCACCTCGCCCTTGCCGTATTTGAGTGTGATGATGCGCTTGGACATTCGGTCACTTTTTCGTTTTGGGCCGCTGCTTCTTGCGCAGGGCCGCGAGCTTCTTGAGCTCACCGTCGATCATGCGGTAGGTGTGCTCCTCGGCCGGGAATTTGCCCGTGCGGACGTCCTGGATGTAGGCCTCGAACACTTTCGACATCTCGGCGCCGAGATTGGCGTACTTCTTGACGAACTTGGGCGTGAAGGCCTGGAAGATACCGAGGATGTCCGAGACGATCATGACCTGGCCGTCGCAGTCGACCCCCGCGCCGATGCCGTAGATGGGGATGGGCAGCTCCTGGGCGATGATCTGGGTGACCTCGGGCGGGACGGCCTCCACCAGCATGGAAAAGGCGCCGGCCTCGTAGACCGCCTGCGCGTCCTCCATGATGGCCAGCGCCGCCTCGGCGCTGCGGCCCTGGGCCTTGAAGCCACCGAGGGCCCCCGTGCTCTGGGGGGTCAGTCCGACGTGGCCCATGACGAGCATGCCGCTGTCGGCGATGGCCCGGATGATGTGGGCGACCCGCACTCCGCCCTCGAGCTTGATGCAGTCCACCCCGCATTTCTTGTGGTACTGCACCGCGTTCTGAACGGCGTCGTTGACGCTGCCGTGATAGGAGCCGAAGGGCATGTCCCCGATCACTAAGGTGTTGGGCGCACCGCGGCGCACGGCCTCGGTGTGGTACATGCTCTGCTCGATGGTCACGGGGATGGTCCCCGGGTAGCCGTACACGGCCATGCCGAGGCTGTCGCCCACGAGCAGCATGTCCATGCCGGCCTTTTCGGCAAGCATGGCC
>JBFYWX010000045.1:0-3927 GCA_041310825.1 Desulfobacteraceae bacterium
GTCGACGTAGACCACGGCTTCGTTGTCCGGGAACGCCGCCACGGTGCGATCCAGGATTTGTCCGAGGGTCACGGCGTGTAAACGTTCTGCAGTCATAGATTCTTCCCCGCTGCCATCAGTCCTGAAAGTAGAGCACCGCATAAATCGAGGCGGCCGCTGCGCCATGGCAAGAGACATAGTGGGGGACGATGGAGTTGTAGTAGATGCTGTCCCCCTCCGCCAGTCTGTGAGTCTCTTTACCGTAGAGGATTTCGACGTGGCCGGAGTGGACCACGATGAACTCTTCGCCCTCGTGGGAGGAGAGGTGTTTCTCCGTTGCCGACTCCGGCAGCAACTCGACGAAGAAGGGCTCCATGTGCCGATCGGTTTTGCCGCGGCCCAGGGAGTAGAACTGCAGGGCAACCGGCGCGTTTTTCGATCGCAGCATGCTAAGCTCCTGGGTACGCTCCTGGCGGCGGATGATGAGGGGGTCGCTGCTCACCTGGTCGTCGAGCAGGGTTCCCAGGCGCACGCCGAGCGCGCGCGCGATCTTCAGCAGCGGCCCCAGCGACGGATAGACATCTTCCTCCTCGACCAGGCGGATCAGCTCGGCCTTGAGGCCGGTCCGCTGCTCCAGCTCCGCGAGGCTCAGCCCCTTGTTGCCCATGATGGTTTTGATGCGTTGCCCGACTTTTTCGGTTTTCATATGCGCCCCCTTGCGGCCAGCATGGTTGCTAAAAAAGAGATGGTCTATACACTATGTGGGCGGCATGTGAAAGAAAAAACAGCGCCGCGGTCCGACCGGACGGGCGTGGCCGGGTAGTTCCTTGACAGTGAGGGGCGGAGCCCATAGTAATGCAGCGCCACATCATGGGTAACTATTCAGGCAGATAGACTGAAGGGTGATAGACTGAAGGGAAAAACATGCGCAATCACACAAGGCCAAAATCGTTTGGACACGCTGACAGGTGATAGTGTCATGGAGGATCCTTATTATCCTTCAGTCTTCAGCCTAAACACCTGAGCAGTTACTGTTTGTGCCTTTCGAAACCGGAGCGTTGCCGCCATGCCTCAGATGAGTTTTCTGAAAGTCTACGGCCGGGTGCTCGGCCTGCTGAAACCCGTGCGCGGGCTGGCGCTGGCCCTCACCTTCGCCAACCTGGGATTGGCGGCCGTGCCTTTCCTGGACCCTATCCTGTTCGGCAAGGCCATCGACCTGCTCACCCAGGCGTCCGCGCGCGGGGCCGAGGCGACTTTTAGAGACGGCGCGAAGATTTTCGGCTTGTGGACGGCGGTGGGGGTCTTGGGTATCGTTGCCGGGATCCTGGTCTCCCTGCACTCAGACCGGCTGGCGCACCGCCAGCGCCACCACGTCAGCGCCCAATTCTTCGAGCACGTGCTGCAGCTGCACCTGGCCTATCACCGCAGCTCCCACTCCGGCCGGCTGCTGAAGATCATGCTGCAGGGCGGGGACCACCTCTTCGGGCTGTGGCTGTCCATGTTCCGGGAGCAGCTGTCGACCCTGGTGTCCATACTGGTGCTGCTGCCCATGACCCTGTTCCTCAACTGGCGGCTCTCCCTGGTGCTGATGATCCTGCTGCTGCTCTCGGCGCTGCTCACCGGCTACGTCACGCGTCGCACCATGACGGCCCAGGGGGAGGTGGAGGCGCGGCGCAGCGACATGGCGGAACGGGCGGGGGATGCCATCGGCAACGTGGTGCTGGTGCAAAGCTTTGTGCGGCTGTCGGCGGAGATGCGCATGATGCGCGAGGAGATCGAGCGCCTGCTCTCCGCCCAGTTCCCGGTGCTCAACTGGTGGGCGGTGGTGAGTGTCCTGCAGGGCGCGGTCGCGACCATCACGGTCATCAGTATTTTCGCCATGGGCGCCTGGCTCAACCTGAAGGGCGAGGCGACGGTGGGCGAGATCGTCACCTTCATGGGGTTCGCGACGCATCTCATCGGCCGCATGGACCAGGTGGTGGGGTTTGTGAACAGCCTGTTCATGGATGCCCACGGCCTGGTGGAGTTCTTCGATGTGCTGGACATCGAGTCCGCCGTGCGCGACAAGCCCGGCGCGCGGCCGCTCGCCCCGGTCAAGGGCCGGGTGGAGTTCGACCACGTCAGCTTCGGCTACACCCGCCAGCGCAACGCCCTGGAGGATATCTCCTTCTCGGCCGAGCCGGGCCGGACCGTGGCCCTGGTGGGCGAGACCGGGGCCGGCAAGAGCACCGCGATGGGCCTGCTGCACCGCCAGCAGGACCCGCATTCGGGAACGATCCGCATCGACGGCACCGACATCCGCGATGTCACCCTCGACTCGCTGCGCGCGAACATCGGGGTGGTGTTTCAGGAAAGCATGCTGTTTTACCGCAGCATCGCCGACAACCTGCGCGTCGGCAAGCCGGACGCCACCGACGCCGAGCTCGAAGAGGCCGCGCGCCTCGCCTGTGCCCACGACTTCATTCTCTTGCAGCCCCGCGGCTACCAGACCCGCATCGGCGAGCGGGGCTCCACGCTGAGCGGCGGCGAGCGCCAGCGCCTCGCCATTGCCCGCGTGCTGCTCAAGAACCCGCCCATCCTCATTCTGGACGAGGCCACGAGCGCCCTGGACGCCACGACCGAGGCCCTGGTGCAGCAGGCCCTCCTGACCCTGATGCGGGGGCGCACCACCTTTGTCATCGCCCATCGCCTCGCCACCATCCGCAGCGCGGACATGATCCTCGTCTTCAATAAGAGCCGCATCGTGGAGCGCGGCACGTTCAGCGAACTCACCCGCCACGGGGGCGGATTTGCACAGATGGTGGCCACCCAGTTCCAGCAACCCTCTGCCAGCGAACAGGGCGCCGCCCAGGGCGAGGCGGCTCTTTTATCCCCGTCCGACAGCATGTGAAAAAAAACGGCAGCGCAAAAGCGCTGCCGTTTTTTGCCTTACTAATAAAATAAACAGCCATCCGCGCAGCGGATGGCTGTTTATTTTACGCGCTCGGCCGTGATGATCATGAGGGTGTCGACGGGCACGTCCTGGTGGCCGCCGCGATTGCCGGTCTTGACCTTCGCGATGGCGTCCACCACATCCATGCCTTCCACCACTTTGCCGAACACGGTATAGCCCCAGCCCTGGGGCGTCTTGTTCTTGTGGTTCAGGAAGTCGTTGTCGACGGTGTTGATGAAAAACTGGGCCGTGGCGCTGTCCGGGACCTGGGTGCGGGCCATGGCGATGGTGCCGCGCAGGTTCTTCAGACCGTTGTCCGCCTCGTTCTTGACGGGCGGCTTGGTGGGTTTCTCCTTCATGCTGACGGTCATGCCGCCGCACTGGACCATGAAGTTGGGGATGACCCGGTGGAAGATGGTGCCGTTGTAATGCCCGTCGTCCACGTAGGCGAGGAAGTTCTTGACGGTGGCCGGTGCCTTGTCCGGGTAAAGTTCCAGCACGATGCGGCCCTTGTCGGTCTCAAGGGCCACCTTGGGGGCCTCGGCGGCCACGGCGGGTGTCACGGCCGTCAGAACGCTCAATGCGGAAATCCATGCAAATTTCATAGTCTTTTCTCCATTCAGGGATTTAAACGCCCCCGCAACATAAACGAAAATCAGCCGAAGTCAAGCGCAATCTGATTGAATTTGCGGGGTATATGTGAAACTATCGCTTCCCGCCTGGTTGCGGCAGGCCGGCGCGGAACAAGGAGAATTTATGCTCCATGCGGAAACCGCCATGAACGGTGTCTATGTATATGATTTTCGCGTTCCGGCCGATGCGGCCGACGCGAACGGGCACGTCAGCAACATCGACTATGTGCGCTGGATGATCGAGGCCGCCCATCGGCACGCCGCGTCCACCGGCTGCACGGCCGCGACCCGCGAATCCGGCGCGACCTGGGTCGTGCGGTCGCATTGGATCGAATACCTGCGGCCGGCATTCGCCGGAGATCCGGTGACGGCCATGACCTGGGT
>JBFYWX010000047.1:0-7609 GCA_041310825.1 Desulfobacteraceae bacterium
GAGGGTGTGGTTGCCGGGGACATCAACGGCGACGGCCACATCGACATCGTGGCGGCCAATGCCTCATCGGAGACCCATGGGGGTATCCAGGTCTGGCTGGGCAACGGCCGGGGCGACTGGGCCGCCGGCCAGACCCCGACCGTCACCGGCATCTTCATGGATGTCGCGCTGGTGGATCTCAACGGGGACGGCCGCCTGGACATCGCCGGCGCGGGCTGGGGCCGGCAGGGTGCGGTCCGGGTGTGGTTGAATGCCCCGGGGGGCGGGTGGAAGGTACTGGCGCCCGTCGGGCACGGTAATTTCTTCGGGTTGAGACATGCGGATATCGACGGTGACGGCCGTGTCGATATTCTCGCGGGGACCTATCAAAACGGGGCCAGGCTCTTTCTAAACGACGGACAGGGCAATCTCAGAGAGAGTGACGTTCTCCCCGGATTGGATTCGAACGAAGCGGGCGGCCGCGGCATGACCCCCGGGCGGGAGCTCAGTTTCTGGCAGGCACTGCCGGTGGATGTGGACGGCGACGGCCGGGCCGATATCTTTGCCGGCTCGCTCGACAACGGCGGTGTCCGGGTCTGGCTGAATCGGGGGGATGACGGCTGGCAGCCGCTGAACGGAGTATTTCCCGGCAGCGGAAATTTCTACGGGCTGGCGGCGGCGGATCTGAACGCGGACGGACGGCCGGACATAGCGGCGGCGAACCTCGGCGAAGGCCTCACCTTGTGGGCCGGCCGGCCCGTGGAGCTCGAATCCGCGACGGCCGCGACCGCGCCCGCTGCGGCGGCCGCCACCCACCACGTGCCGCCCGCCCTCATGGAAAACGATGTCTTTAAAACCGTCCACGGCACGGCCGAATACAAGATCGGTCCGGGCGACCTCCTGGAGATCACGCTGTGGGACGGCAACACCCCGGCGCGCCAGGAGTTGCTGGTGCGGCCCGACGGGCAGGTCTCCTTCGGCCTGGTGGAGAACCTCGACGTCAGCGGCCTGACGGCCCCCGAGCTCGACGATCTGCTGACCGCCAGGCTGGGGCAGGACCTGAAAAAGCCGCGCATCGATGTGCGCGTCAAGGAGCACAAGAGCAAGACCGTGCGATTGCTCGGTGCGGTGGCCCGCACGACGCATTTCTACTCCGGGGCGGGCGAGTACCGGCTGAAGGGCAAAACGACCATGCTCGAACTGCTCACCCGGGCCGGCGGGCCGACCGACGATGCCGACCTCAAGTCGGTCCTTGTCCGGCGCAAGAGCGGGGAGACGGTCTCGCTGAACCTCTACCGGACGATCTTCCAGGGGGACGTCACCCAGGACATCGTGCTGAACGACGGGGACCTGATCTATCTGCCCGCCCTCTCCAAAGAGGCCAACCGCGTCTATGTCTTCGGCGAAGTTCAGAAGCCGGGGGCCTACACCTTCCGGGGCTCGGAGATGCGCCTGATCGACGCCATCTCGGAGGCCGGCGGTATCACGCCCTTTGCGTCCCAGGCCGAGACCCGGGTTGTGCGCGGCGACATCACCCGGCCCGAAATCATTTCGGCCAACCTGCTGCGCCTGGTCGAAAACGGCGACCGCTCGCAGAACCTGCAGCTGGCGAGCGGGGATTTCATCTACGTGCCGCGCAGCGGGTTCGGCGACATCAAACTCTTCTACGACCGGGTTCGCCCGCTGCTCGAACTGGTGCTCTGGCCGGCGCGTACCGTCATCGACTGGGACAACGCGGCGGACATCATGGGAGTCAAATAGTGCCCGTCCAGAAACGGAATCTTTCGAGCCCGACTGGCGTTCGCGTTCGTTGCCACCCGCGATGCCGCAATTACCGGAGAGTGCCTGAGGGCGGTTATATAATATAGGGAAGATCACGCATGGCCCAATACGACGTCGACCTGAGAGATTACTGGCGCATCATGCGCAAGCGCAAGGCCTCGATTCTGGCCATGGTGGTGCTCGTGGGCCTGTGCAGCTACGCGTTTGCGAAGTTCAAAGAGCCGGCCCCGTCCTACGAGGCCACCTCGGCCATCAAGATCGACCGCTTTTCCAACCTGGCCTCGATTCTGACCGGCGCCTACTGGCGGCAGTCGGAGAACATGGAGACCCACGCCTACATCATCACGAGCTACCCGGTACTGAAAGATGCCGCCGCCCGGCTGGGCTGGATCCCAACCGCCTCAACCGTCCCCGGCGGGTCGCCGGCCGGCGCGAGCGACAGCGTCCCGCTCGAGCGTCTCAAGCGCATGGTTCAGGCCAAGCCCCAGGAGGGGACCCACATCATCAACATCCGGGCGGTGTCCGAAGACCCGCACGAGGCCGCGCGGGCGGCTAACAGTCTGGCCCAGGCCTATCGCGACTACAACATCCAGCAGAACAACAAGAAAACCGCCGAGATGCGGGCCTTCATCGAGGAGCAGCTGCAGCAGACCTCCGCCCGGCTCAAGTCCGCCGAGCAGACACTGCAGTCGTTCAAGGAGGCCAACGGGCTCATCGCGCTCGATGCCCAGACGGCCCATACGCTGAACAAGCTGAACACCGTGGAGTCCGACCACGAGAAAACCCGCGCCGAGCGAATTGAGTTCGAATCGCAGATCAAGGCGATCGACTCCGCCGGGCAGGGTGAGACCGAGCACCTGACCGGGGTCTTGTCGGCGGCGGCGCCCTCATCCCCTCTGGGGCAACTGCGGGCGAAGCTGAGCGAGCTCAACCTGAAGCGGCAGACGCTGTTGATCGCCTTCACCGAACAGCACCCCCAGGTCGTGGAGGTGGCGAGCGAGATCCGGGCCGTCTTCCGCGAGGCGCGCAGCGAGCTGCAGGCCGCCTGGCAGGCCGCCTCGCACCGCGAAGGCGAGCTTTCACGCCGCCTGGAGTCCCTCGCCCGCGACAACATGAGTCTGCCGGAGAAGGGGCTGGCCCTGGTGCGCCTGCAGCGGGAGGTGGAGCTGCAGGAGTCGCTTTATTCCCAGCTCAAGGCCAAGTACCAGGAGGTCCAGATCCAGGAGTCCGGCAAGGTGGAGGAGGTCTCGATCGTCAAGCCGGCCGTCGCGCCGGGGGAGCCCTTCAACATCCCCTCCAAGCTGATGATCCTGACGACCGGGCTTTTGATGGGGCTGATCATCGGGGTCGTGCTGGCCTTTCTGGCCGAGGTGTTCGACACCTCGATGGGCACGATTGAGGACGTGGAGGAGCTCTTGAAGGTCCCGGTGCTCGGGGTGATCCCCCAGTTCGAGAGTGAGGGGCGCAAGGCCTCGCACCCGGTGCGCGCCGACGGCACCCGCCTGCGGGCCGGGGACCTCGTCACCCACTTCGAGCCCAAGTCCCAGGCGGCGGAGTCCTTCCGCGCCCTCCGCACCAATTTGCAGTTCCTGCGCCTGGAGTCCAAGGGGCAGCTTTTTCTGATCACGAGCTCCTTCGTCCAGGAGGGCAAGACCCTCAACGTGGTGAACCTCGCCCTGTGCATGGCCCAGGCGGGCAACCGCGTCCTTTTGGTCGACGCCGACCTGCGCAAGCCCAGCATCCACCGCGTCTTCGGCCTGCCCCGCGATCCGGGGATCACGGACTGCGTGCTCGGCAATTTTCACTGGCGCGAGGTGGTCGGCACGATTTCCGACGTCATGCTGGGCGAGTTCGAGATCGAGGAGATCCTCATGACCCCGGGGATGGACAAGCTGCACGTGGTCTCCGCGGGCACCAACCCCCCCAACCCGACCGAGATCCTGAGCTCCGCCCGCTTCCGCGAGTTTCTGAAGGAGGCCCGGGAGCATTACGACTTCATTTTCGTGGATGCGCCGCCCATTTTGCCGGTCGCGGATGCAACCGAGATCGCGCCCCTGATGGACGGGGTGTTCCTGGTCTACACGGTGGGGAAGATCGGCCGCGGCGTGCTCAAGCGCGCCAAGTCCAACCTGGACAACGTGGACGCGAAGGTCATGGGCATTGTTTTGAACAACGTCAAGCCGGAGGCCGGCCCGGACTATCTTCGCTACCACTCCCACTACTACTACGGCCCCGATGCCGAAGGGGCGCCGGCCCCGCCGCGGCGTGCCGCCGGGGCCGGCTGGCGCTGGCCGGCGGCCTTCGCCAAAGCCTCCGGGGTGGTGGCCCTGCTTCTGGCCATCTCCGTCTACGTCCTCACCGTGTTCTGGCCGGAAATCTCGACCGGCCTGCCGGACTGGTTCCAGCCCTATGCCCGCCTGCTCACCTCGAACTGAACCCGGCGCTGCGGCAGGCGGCGCGCGAGCGCCCCTGGGCACGGGGTGAGCCGTGCGGCAGGTCCTCTTCCCCATCGCTCTCGCGGGGCTGGCCCTGCTGCTGGGAGGCCTGGCGGCGAGCCTGCCCCTGGCGCACATGCTGCTCGTCGTCCTCCTGCTCATCATCTTCACGGTCAGTTTCATCAAACCCGACTGGGCCCTCTACATCCTCATTTTCTCCATGCTGCTCTCCCCGGAGATCACCCTCGGGGAAACGACCGGCAGCTCGCTCGGGCGCGGGGTGACGCTGCGGCTGGAGGATATTCTCCTGATCGTGATCGGCCTGAGCTGGTTTGCCCGCACGGCGGTCGTGAAGGACCTGGGGCTGTTTCTCAAAACACCGTTGAACCGCCCCATCCTGTTCTACATGCTCGCCTGCGTGCTTTCGACCGGCTTCGGCGTCATGACGGGCCGAGTCGAGCTGAAGACCGGGGCGCTTTTCGTGCTCAAGTACTTCGAGTACTTCATCGTCTTTTTCATGACGGTCAACCACCTGCGCGATGCCGCGCAGCTCAAGCGCTTCGTGTTCTGCCTCTTCCTGACGGCCTTCATCGTCGCCCTGATCGGCATGTTCCAGATCCCCGGCGGCGAGCGGGTCTCGGCCCCCTTCGAGGGGCACGGCGGGGAGCCGAATTCCTTCGGGGGGTATCTGCTCTTCATCGGGATGATCGCGGCCGGATCGCCGTCAAGACCCGCGACATCCGCATGCGCCAGCTACTGCTCTTCTTCATCCTGTGCCTGGTGCCGCCGTTTTTCTTCACTCAGTCGCGCTCCTCCTACCTGGCCTTCATCCCCGCCGGGCTCTTCCTCGCCTTTCTCTCGGAGCGGCGCTTCGTGATCGTGGGCCTGGTCTGCGTGGGGCTGATGTTGAGCCCGCTCTTTCTGCCTGAGATCGTCAAGCAGCGCATTTCCTTCACGTTCAACCAGCCCGAGGAGCCCGGGCAGATCATGATCGGCGATGTGCGCCTCGACACCTCGACCTCCGCCCGGCTCCAAAGCTGGAAGGAGGTGCTGCGCGATTTCACCCGGCACCCCATTTTGGGATATGGCGTCACCGGCTACGCCTTCGTGGACGCGCAGTTCCCGCGGGTGCTGGCGGAGACCGGACTGTTTGGACTGGCGGCCTTCCTCTACCTGTTGACGGCGATATTCAGGCTCGCTTGGGGACGCTTTCGCGAGACGAAAGAATCCTATCAGCGTGGGTTGGTAATGGGGTTTCTGGCCGGGTATGTCGGGCTCATCGTGCACAGCGTCGGGGTAAACACCTTTATCATCGTGCGCATCATGGAGCCCTTTTGGTTCTTCGTCGGCGTCATCGCCGTTCTCCCCATGCTCCAGCCGGAAACCCCGGCCGCTGACCCATCCCCCGCTCCGCGAGGCATCCGCGCCCCGGCGGTCGCCCGCCGGCTGCCCGCCCCGCCGCACCTGCCTTGACCTGCACGTCGCGCCTGGTTATGCTGCCCGTCCAAGAAACCGGGATCCGGGTTTTATGAGTCGGCGTAAAGGGATAAAGTAACGAGCAACGAGTCAAATACGAATGCCTATATTGCCTAAAATTGAAAACCCGAAAAAAGCCATCCTGGTTTTGCCCTGTGGGAGCGGCTTCCAGCCGCGATTCAGTGGCTTTCGCGATAATCCGATCGCGGCTGGAAGCCGCTCCCACAAGCCATGAACCGGGCTTTCAGCGCTGCCGTCCCTCCGGGACCGCAGCGAGCTCGCGGCGCCGCCCAACGCCAAGATCGGGTTCAGCCACCACCCCAGACGGCAGCGATCAACGCCCGAGGTCAAGGCGTGCAAGCTCGGCGGTGCGAGGCGTACGAAAGCCTATAATGCGCTATGATGCCTATTGTGCCTAAAATTGAAAAAAGTGATAAGTCGGAAACCGCCAACCGCCAACCACTATCATCCAAAATAGTGATGCGCTGGAGCTAAAAAGAAACAGAATACCGCTGACTCGGGACTCCGACTCGGAACTCAAAAAGATCGATACCGATTAGCATCCCGCATCCATCTACCGTGAACCCTGAACCGTGAACCATTTATTCTCCACAAGGAGGCACGTATGCGGCGTAAAGAAAAGGAGATCAGCGATCCGGCGGAGATCGAGGCGGTCATCGCGGAGGCGCAGGTCGGCCGCCTGGCCATGTGCGACGGGGACCAGCCCTATGTCGTCCCTGTCTGTTTTGGCTATCGCGACGGGGCGTTTTATGTCCACAGCGCCGTCGAGGGGCGGAAAATAGAGATTCTTAAGAAAAACCCCCAGGTCTGCCTCGAACTGGAAGCGGGGGTGGCGCTTAAGCCCGGCCGCAAGGCCTGCGACTGGGGTATGCACTTCCGCAGCGTGATCGCTTTCGGCAAGGTTTCGTTGCTGGAGGACGTGGCGGCCAGGCGCGCAGGGCTCGACATCATCATGGCGCACTATGCGTCGGGCGAATTCGAGTACCGGCCGGAAGCCCTGGCCAAAACAGTCGTTCTGCGGATGGAGGTCACAGAGATGACGGGCAAGCGCGCCGGTAATTAATCCGGCGACTGAATGTCTATGCGTCAGGCTCGATCGACAGGAATCCTGACTTCCCTTTGCCAAAGGGAAAAAATCCCTCCCGGCCTCCCTTTTTCAAAGGGAGGGGAAACCCATCTTTAACAAAGAGGGGCAGGGATTTTACAGAGCATGTCAATTCAATTTGAGACGATTAATAATTTGTGCTTTTAAGCGTCAACAGGTGGCGTTGGGCGAGAAGCAGGCCGCAGATGCTCTTGGCGTCCCGGATCTCCCCGGTGGTGATCATGTCCAGTGCCTTTGACAGGGGCAGGCGGTGGACGGCGAGCACTTCGTCGGGGTCGAGCGCCTGGGTGGCCGGGCTCAGCCCTGAGGCCAAAAACAGAAAGACCCGTTCGTTCGAATAGCCGGGCACCGGGGTGATCTCGCCCAGCTCCCGCCATGTGGCGGCGGTGGTCCCGGTCTCCTCGATGAGCTCCCGGCGGGCGCATTCCAGCCCTGATTCCCCGGGGACGAGGGTGCCCGCCGGTATCTCCCAGATGTACTCCTTCAACGCATGCCGGTACTGGCGCACCAGAACTACATCCCCGCTCTCCTGCAGCGGTACGATGGCCGCCGCTCCCGGATGCTCGATGAAGTCCAGGTCGGCCGTCGTCCCGTTGTCCAGGGTCACGTTCTCCCGCACCATGCGAAAGACCCGCCCCTCATAAAGCCGGCGGCGCCCGTTGACCCTCGCGCTCATAACATGCTCCTATCCCCAACCCGGACAAGCCGGAACCAAAAAAGTTAAAAAGTTGGACAGAATTTAAATCTTTGTAAACACAATGCCAGTCTGGTTTTGCTGGGGCGTGTAAAACCTGGGTTCGACAGTCATAGG
>JBFYWX010000085.1:0-5073 GCA_041310825.1 Desulfobacteraceae bacterium
CGCCCGCGCCGCGGCCCGCCGGCCGCTGCGCCGCCTCCCGCTCCGCATCGACCCGGCCCGGGCCCGGGTGGAATTCGGCGCCGACCGGCTCTGGCGCCCGGCGCTCTTCGTTGAAAACGATCTTCTCCCCGCAGCGCCGGGGACCCTGCACGACCGCGCCACCGGGCTCACCTGGCAGCAGGCCGGCTCGCCCTACCCCCTCGGCTGGCGGGAGGCCAAGGCCTATGTTCACACCCTGGCCCGCCTCGGCGGCCGCGCGGGCTGGCGGCTGCCGACCATCCCGGAATTGATGTCCCTGCTGTCCCGCACGCCGCATGGCGAGGATTTTTGCGTGGCGTCCCGCTTCGACCCGCTGCAGAACGCGCTCTGGAGTGCAGACCGCCGCTCGTTCACGACGGCCTGGTTCGTGGATGTCGCGATGGGCTTTGCCGGCTGGCAGGATTTCAGCGCCAGACTCTACGTGCGCGCGGTGGCGGGCTAAGCGGCCGCCGCGCTCCCCAGTGCCATTCCGATCTGCAGCGCCCGCTGGTTCATCTCCAGAAAATCCCGCGGCATACGCCCTTCCAGCACCTTCATGATGGACTCGGGCTGCACCACGCCGGTCAGGGCGATGACCGCCCCCAGCATGCAGATGTTGAAGACGATGGGCTTGCCGATCTGCTCCATGACGCTGCGGTACATCGGCAGCTCGCGCTGCTGGGCGTCCACCTTGCGCTGGATCTTCACGTAGCGGCTGTCCGTGATCAGCATCCCGCCGGGGCGGATGATGGCGCTGAACTTGTTGTAGGCTTCCTGGGTGAGGCAGACCAGGACGTTGGGTTGAATCACCTTGGGGTAGCGGATGGCGGTGTCGGCGATGATCACATCCGAGCGCGTGGCGCCGCCGCGGGCCTCGGCACCGTAGGACTGGGACTGGACCGCGTTCAGATTCTCGCAGATCACCGCCGCCTCGGCCAGGATGATGGCCGCCGTGATCACCCCTTGCCCGCCTGAGCCTGAAAACACGAGCCTGCAGCGTTCCATTACGACCGCCTCCCTCTCGCCCGCGCGACGACCTTTTCGTATTCCTCGCAGTACTCGGGCTCTTCCTTCTGGACGAAAATCCCGCGTTCGATCAGCTCCGGGTTTTCCTGCTTGGCGGCAGAGCCGAGCGGGGTCGTGTGGTCCTTGAACCAGGTAATCATCTCCGCCGCATCGCCGATCTTGTTCTTGCGCCCGAAATAGGTCGGGCACTGGGAGAGGACCTCCACCACCGAAAAGCCCTTGTGGGTGATGGCCTTCGCGATGACCTCGATCATCTGCTGCACGTGGAAGGTCGTTGAGCGCGCGACGAAGGTGGCCCCGGCCGCCCGGGCCAGCTCCACCACGTCGAAGCTGCGGTCGATGGTCCGATAGGGCGCGGTGGTGGCGCTCACGTTCTCGCCCGAGAGCGGCGAGAACTGGCCGCCGGTCATGCCGTAGATGCGGTTGTTCATGACGAGCGCGGTCATGTCCAGGTTGCGGCGCGCGGCGTGGATGAAGTGGTTGCCGCCGATCGCCAGCGCGTCCCCGTCGCCCATCGGCACGATCAGCTTCAGCTCGGGCCGGGCGATCTTCACCCCGGTCGCAAACGCCAGCGCCCGGCCGTGGATGGTGTGCAGGGTGTGAAAGTCCACGTAGCCGGAAATCCGCGAGGAGCAGCCGATCCCGGAGACCATCACGATCTCGTTCTTGCTCAGCCCCAGGCGCTCGATGGCCCGGACCAACCCGCCCAGGACCTCGCCGTGCCCGCAGCCGGGGCACCACAGGTGCGGCAGGAACCGCTCCCTCAAGTAGTCCTTGACTGCCATGGGTCACACCCCTTTCCCTTGGATGATGCGCAGGATGTTCATGATGTCGCCCGGGGTGATGAAATTGCCGTCGATGCGGTTGGCCAGAAAGACCCGCTCGGGCCGGGGCAGCGAGAGCTTCACGGCCTGCATGATCTGGCCCATGTTCATCTCCACCACCACCACGGCCTTGGCGTCCGCGCATTTGCGCCGGACGAGCTCGTGGGGAAACGGCCACAGGGTCTGCAGTTCTAGGAGGCCCAGGCGCTCGCCGCGCTGGCGCCGCTCCTCGACGACATGCAGCGCCGAGCGCGCCGAGGAGCCGTAGGAGACCATCACGATCTCCGCATCCTCGAGCTGGTACTCTTTGATGCGGGCGATGATGCTGGCCCGGTTTTCGATCTTGTCCACCAGGTGCCGCAAAAGCCCGTGCACGACCTGCGGGTCGGTCGACGGGAACCCCCACATGTCGTGCACCAGGCCGGTGACGTTGTAACGGTGCACGCCGCCGAAATCGGACATCGGCAGTCGCCCGTCCTCGCGCGGCAGGTAGGGGTGGTAGTCGACCCCTTCCCGGACCGAGGTGTGCAGCCGATCCACCAGCGGGATCTCCCCGGGCTCGGGCACCAACAGTTTTTCGCGCATGTGGCCCACGACTTCGTCGAAGAGCAGGATGACCGGGGTGCGGTAGGTCTCGGCCAGGTTGAAGGCCTCCACCGTCATGGCGAAGACGTCCTGGTGGTTGGAAGCGGTCAGGGCGATGATGGCATGATCGCCGTGGGTGCCCCAGCGGGCCTGGTTCACGTCGCCCTGGCTCACGTGGGTGGGGATCCCGGTCGAGGGGCCGCCGCGCTGCACGTTGACGATCACGCACGGGATTTCGGCCATCACGGCGTACCCGAGGGCCTCCTGCATCAGGGAAAACCCCGGCCCGCTCGTGGCCGTCATCACCTTGCGGCCGGTCAGGGAGGCCCCGATGATCGCGCACAGCGAGGCGATCTCATCTTCCATCTGCACGAACTTGCCCCCGATCTGCGGCAGCCGGACGGAGAGATGCTCGGCAATCTCCGTCGAGGGGGTAATCGGGTAGCCGGCAAAAAAGTCGAGCCCGGCGTAGAGCGCGGCCTCCACGCAGGCCTCGTTGCCTTGTAAGAACTTGGGGGTCTGTCCCATGGCGCTCCTCACTCCTGGGTTTCCACTTCGATGGCAAAATCGGGGCAGCGCAGCTCGCACAGGCGGCAGCAGATGCAATCCTGCGGGCGGACGACCGTCACTTTGTCCTGGTCGTCGAGTTCCAAAACCTTTTTCGGGCAAAGCTCGACGCAGATCCCGCAGCCCTTGCACCAGTCCCGATTGATGTGATGCTGCTTCAGCTTGGGTTTGGCCATGTCTTGAACCTCATTGCATCCGGTTGAGATCAGCGCACGCAGGCGCATCGGCGACGCGCTGTGGGATCTGGTACCATAAATAAGACGGCAGCGGATGTCAAGAAATGATGGGAATCGGCAGTGCCTCCGCCCGTTCACGAGGCTTTGACAATCCCGTTGGGCATCGCTATGGTTTCTCCCGGATGCGCTTTCCCCGGGTGCCGGACCCAGGCCCCGTGACAGGAGCAAGGAAAAAGGCTTGTGGCCCGGAGACTCCTTTTCGCACTGATCGTCCTCCTGCTCGCCGGTGCCGGCCTGGCGGCGGTCTTCTGGTACGATCTTCAGCGCTATGCCGACCGGCCCGCCGGCAGCGGCCGCGAGGCGACAACGCTCCTCATCCGTTCCGGCCAGTCCTTCTCCGCGACGACCGATCAGCTGGCCGGCAGCGGCGTCGTCCGCTCCCCCCTGAAATTCAGGGTGCTGGCCCGGCTCACCGGAGCCGACCGCCGCCTGAAGGCCGGCGAGTACGACCTGAGCGCGGCGATGACACCCCGGGAGGTCTTGGCCCTGCTGGAACGCGGGTGGGTCAAGCTCCACCGGCTCACCATTCCCGAAGGGTTGACCCTGCGCCAGATCGCCGAGGCGGTCGAGACCTCCGGCCTGGGCACGGCCCAGGAGATCATCGCTCTGGCCGGCGACCCTGCGGTCGCGCGCCGATTCGGCCTCGCGGCCGAATCGCTCGAGGGCTACCTCTTCCCGGACACCTACCTCTTTGCGCGGGGGACTACGGCCGAGGCCATCGTGGCGGCCCTGCACGAGCGGTTCCGGGCGGTCTTCACCCCGGAGTGGTCGCAGCGCGCGGCGGAGCTCGGGCTGAGCGTGCACGAGACGGTGACGCTCGCCTCGATCATCGAGAAGGAGACGGGCGCCGCCGCCGAGCGCCCCCTGATCTCGTCGGTTTTTCACAACCGCCTGCGCAAAGGCATGCGCCTTGAGACCGACCCGACCGTCATCTACGGCATCGAAAATTTCGACGGCAATCTCACGCGCCGGCACCTCGCGACCCCGACGCCCTACAACACCTACCTCATCCGCGGACTGCCCCCCGGGCCGATCGCCAACCCCGGCCGGGAATCCCTGCACGCCGCCCTCTTCCCGGCCGACACCCCCTACCTTTTCTTCGTTTCGCGCAACGACGGCACCCACGTCTTCTCCGTCCATCTGGAGGACCACCACCGCGCCGTCCAGACCTATCAACGCCGCCCGCTCCGCGCCCGCCCGCCGCCGGAACAGCGCCCGTAGCGGCGCTTGCCGCCGACAAACCGATACGATGCCGAGAACTCAAGCTTTAGAGCGCCGGGCCGATACCGTGATCAGCCGGCGGCAGCGGCCCCGATGGGCGGGCGCCGTTGCACGCCGCCGCTATCGGATTTTTGACACTCTTACCGACGCGCAACGGGCGTTCGGCCGGTCGGAACCGGACAGCAAATTGAAATGCTTGCACAATTCAATCAAATTATAGATTGGCACAAATATTGAGATATCGCTTTGTCAGGTAGGCTTCTCGGATGTGCGTGCATCTTTACTGGCGGGCTTCCACCGACGCGGCAAGCGAAGAATTCCCCCACGACAACAACGGCATCGTGGGACGCCGAAGACAAAAGGACAGGGTCACCGACCCTGTCCTTTTTCTTTCTAAAGACTGCGCCGGCTCGTGCCGATAAGTGCAAATGAGGATTCCACCTCTTCCGATCGGCGGCCAACGCATGAAGCACACAACCTGGGTTCGACAGTCATAGGCACATTTGGCCGTCTTTTCATTTCTAAGTTGCTGAATCCATTCACACCGACCCCGGATTTTTGGGAAAATGCATAGGCACACGATATATCACTTTTAG
>JBFYWX010000119.1:0-6588 GCA_041310825.1 Desulfobacteraceae bacterium
AGGGCTCCCGGGCGAGAATGGGCCCAGAAATGCTCGTCGGAGCCCGGGAGGCTTTTGCGCGGGTTCATAGCAACGGCGTTTCCTTGTTCCCGGTGTTGAACTGTCAACCATAATGTCTAGATTAATAATCTGTATGATCAATTGTATACTGGCCTGAATACAATTGAGATATACTGCTTTTCAAGCAGGTTTAACGGTCGACACAAATTGTCGGGTCTACTCTCGGCAGCTATTCGAAGGCTGGAGACAAGCCCTGAAGATCAAACACATAATGGGTTGAGCCGGGATGGCAGGTCTGCCTCGGGGAACGCTTCCAAAGTTCAAAAACAAGTACCCATTCACGTACCCGTACCCGTTCACGTTCACGTACCCGATTCCTTTCAACAGCGAGTGAACTGCCGTGTACGTGAACGTGCACCGCTGCGCTGTGAACGTGTACAAAAACAAAGTGCTTAAGAATCGTCCGAGAACAGCCCCACGTGCCGGAACTGAGTCACATCGACCAGCCCTCGGTCGGTGATCCTCAGCTCGGGGATGACCGGGAGGGCCAGAAAAGAGAGCGTCATGAAGGGGTCCTTGAGCGGGGAGCCGAGCTCGCGGGCCGCCTGAACCAGACGGTCCATGGCTGCGCTCACGGCCTGAACCGGCTCCAGCGACATCAACCCGGCCACCGGCAGCGGCAGGCGTGCCAGGATCCGGCCGCCGGCCGCGGCGGCCAGCCCCCCACCCATCGCGGCCACCGCTTCCACCGCCGCGCGCATGTCGGCGTCGGTCACGCCCACGACGAGGATGTTGTGGGAGTCGTGGGCGACGCTCGAGGCCAGCGCCCCTTGCCTGAGCCCGAACCCGCGCACCACCCCCAGGCCGATCCGCCCGCTGCCGGTGTGGCGCTCGACGACGGCGATCTTGAGCAGATCCCGGCCGGGGTCCGACACGAGCAGGCAACCATCCGTCGGTGCGGCTTCGATCGACTGGCGCGTCAGGATCTGATCGGGGACCACCTCGATCACCCTCACCCGTACCCCGCGGGCGGCCAGGCTGAAATCGATCGCCTGAAGATTGACGTTCATGGACGGCGGGGCCCCCGGGGGCGAGGGCTTTTGGATACCATCGACCAGGCGCCCGTCCCGGGCCATGAGCTCGCCGCGCACGTAGACCGCGTCGACCCTCAGGCGCTCGGGGTCCGCAAAGACCACCAGGTCCGCCTGGCGGCCCGGGACGACGGCCCCCAGAGGGGTGAGGCCGAAGCGCTCGGCCGGGTTGAGGGTGGCCATGCGGATCGCGGTCACGGGGTCGACGCCCCCTTGCACGGCGGCGGCAACCATGGAGTCGATGTGGCCTTCTGAGAGCAGGTCGTGGGGATGCCGGTCGTCCGTGCACCACATGAGCCGGCGTGAGCTCTTCTCGGTGACGACCGGCAAGAGATCGGCAAGGTTGCGGGCGCCGGTGCCCTGGCGGATCATGATGCGCATGCCGGCCGCAAGTTTTTCGAGCGCCTCGGCCGCCGTGGTGCACTCGTGGTCGCTCGTGATGCCGGCGGCGACATAGGCCGCGAGGTCCTTCCCGGAAAGCCCGGGGGCGTGCCCGTCGACCGGTTTACCGTGCCGGCGGGCGGCGTCGATTTTTTTCAAAACCTCCGCATCGCCGTTCAGCACCCCCGGGTAGTTCATCATCTCCCCCAGGCCGACGATGCCCGGGTCCGGAAAAAACGGCTCCAGGTCGGCGGCCGTCAGCTGCGCGCCCGCCGTCTCCAGATCGGTCGCCGGCACGCAGGACGGCAGGGTGTAGAATACGTTGATCGGCTGGTTTTTCGCGGAGGCGAGCATGTAGCGGATTCCCTCGGCGCCGAGCACGTTGGCGATCTCATGGGGGTCGGCCACCACCGCCGTGGTGCCGCACGCCGCCACGGCCCGCGCGAACTCGCCGACGCAGGTCATGGCGCTTTCGATGTGCACATGCGAATCGATGAACCCGGGGGCGACCAAACGTCCCCCCAGGTCGACGCGCACACGGGTTGGGTAATCACCGATTCCCACGATCCGCCCGCCGCTGATCGCCACACTGCCCGATCGGATTTCGCCCGAAAACACATCGACGATGCGGCCGTTGGCCAACACCAGGTCGCAGGGGCTCTCGCCGTGCAGGGTTTTCAGGAACTCGCGGGGTTGCATGGATCGCTCTTCGAATCGCATCCGATCACCTGAATCGCCGGCTGAACACTCTCCAGCTTCGGGGTAGCGGGCACCAGCGGAAAGGCTTTCTGATAAGCGGCACCGATTTCAAGCAGTCGCTTCTCCTGGAACGGGGCTGCGACCATCTGCATCCCGACAGGCAGTTGCCGGCGCGAACGACCGCACGGGAGGCAAAGAACCGGGTTGCCCGTAAGATTGAATAACCGCGTGCAGCGCGTCATGGCGGTACGCACGTCCACGGTCCTTCCGCCGCCGACGGATACCTCCTCCGCCTCGATCGGATGTGCATCCACCATGGTGGCGGGCACCACCATGAGGTCGATCTCCGAAAATTGGCGCTCCAGGGCGTCGATGACCTGGCTGCGAACACGCAACGCCTGGATGTAGCGGGTGGCGGGAATGGTCATCCCCAGGCGGACATTGTCCATGACGGTTTCACTCACGTCTTGGGGGCGCTTTCGCGCGTGGATTTCTAAACACGCAGCGGCTTCGGAAAAGAGAATGGTGAAGGCGGCGCGGTCGGCCGCGGCGATGTCGGGGATCGCGATCTCCCGAATCTGAGCGCCCATCGATTTCAGGTGGTCGACCGCCGTTAGCACGCCCTGCTTGATGTCTTCCCGCAGGCCCTCGTAAAAATAGGCCGTCGGCAGGCCGATAACCAACTTTCTGAAATCCCCATGCGGGATATCCTTGTAATCGTTGGGAGCCCGTCGGGAACCGCTCATATCCCCGGGGTACTTAAGCGTCATCGCGGAAAGTGCAAGCGCAATATCGTCCACCTGCCGGGCCATGGGGCCCACGTGGTCCATGGACCATGCCAGTGGCCAGACCCCTTTGCGACTGACCAATCCATAGGTGGGCTTCAAGCCGACGACGCCGCACAGGGCGCTGGGAATCCGAATGGAGCCCCCCGTGTCGGTTCCCAGCGTCAACGGCACGAAGCCGGCGGCCAGGGCGGCAGCGGAGCCGCTGCTCGACCCCCCGCAGGAGGCGGACAGATCCCACGGGTTCAGAATATGGCCAAAATGGGGGTTGCGGCTGGTAATCCCGAAAGCCACCTCGTGCATATTGAGTTTGCCCACCAGGATGGCACCGGCATGCCTCAACCGGTGCACGACCGGGGCATCCTCCTTAGGCATGAACCCTTTCCAAATCAGGCTTCCAGCCGTTGTGGGGACACCTTCGGCGTCTAAAAGGTCCTTTACGGCGAAAGGAACGCCGTGCAGCGGCCCGCGCCACTTTCCGGACGAGATCTCCTTTTCGGCCCGCTTCGCTTCCGCCACCGCTGCCTCTTCGCACAGGCTGATAAAGGAATTGATGCGCCCGTCATAACGTCGGACCCGTTCGAAGACCGCAGCGACAACCTCCACCGGCGACAGCCGCCGCTCCCGGAACAGCCGCCCCAGCTCACCCACGCCAAGATCCGCCAGCTGGGGGGTCTTCATCGCCGCTTGTCTCCATCAAGGATGAACCGATGCGCCGGCTCGTGGTCCCGTTGCTCAAAGCACCCCAATTCTTCAAGGCTTTCAGCGAGGCCGCGCGCCTTTTGGTGGAGGGCGGCGGCATCGGTGCCATGTGGCAGGCCGTAAAGCCGGATTTCCAAAACGACTCGCTGATCGCCAGGTTCCTGCATATCCCCCCCCCTTTGTCGTAGGTGGCCAAAAGTTGATAATGGACTTCATCCTTCTTGTGCGGCGAATCGCACCGATCCTACTTCCGGGTCACTCCGTCACCTCTGATCCGTCGGCCCACTGGGCGATCCGGAATATGACAAACTCGGCCGGTTTCATCGGCGCCACACCGATGAGGCAGATCAGCCGGCCGTTGTCGATATCCTCTTGGGTCATCGTTGTCCGACCGCATTTCACGAAGAAGGCCTCTTCGGGTTTCGTCCCCGTGAGCGCGCCTTCTCGCCACAACCGCGTCAGGAATTCATTGATCCTGGCAGCCACCCTAGCCCAGAGCGTATCGTTGCTCGTCTCGAAGACCGCCCACCGGGTCCCCTTATCAATCGATTCCTCCAGATAGAGCAGGAAACGTCTCACATTTACATACTTCCAGAGTGGGTCCAGCGAAGTCGTTCGAGCACCCCACACACGAATTCCTTGGCCGAGAAAGGCGCGGATACAGTTAATTCCCTTCGGATTCAGAATATCCTGCTCCTCTTGGGTGATGCGCACCTTCAACTCCAGTGCATCTTGAATCGTCACGTTGGCAGGGGCCTTGTGCACGCCTCTCTCAGTATCGCTGCGCGCATAAATACCGGCCACATGGCCGCTGGGAGAGATGAGCGCGTGGACGAGCTCAACGTGGTCGTCTTTCATCGTCTCGACCGGAACTTTAATGGGTGGATAATACAAGGCCGCAAAACCCTTGGCCGAGACGACATCCGCCCTTTGGCGTTGTATGGCGTTCATGTCCGCATCCTTTTCAGGATCGAGAATGCAGACCCGGTCTTGCATGTTCTCACAATGGGAGATCATCGCCAGTTGAACGGTTTTGGCGGTGATACCTGGAACGCAGACGATGTTGATGTCGTCAATTTTTTTAAGAGCCTGAAGGCCCGTCATGACCCCTTGACCATTGTCCGTCCCAACGTAATCCCCGTCATCGGCTTCGGCCTTCACCCGCACGACGAAGCAGCGGCTGCCGCCGTTGGCGAAAAAGCCTTGCACCGCCGGAGGCAAGTGCGGCGCCTGGGTCTTTTCAAAGCGGCCGTAGTTTCTGACAAATTGACCCCAGCTCGTAACGAGCACCGGCTCGTTCAGCAAGGAGTCATTGTCAAACCCATCCGCGGCGATGTGCTGCGTCATACCGACAAATCCGGCCGTATGGGTCCCACTACCAGCAATCGGCCTACCCCCGGTCTCTATTTCTTGCACATATACCCCGGGCGACACAACCTCAGGCACGATGCGCCTCCTTCCTGCCGTGGAAAATCACCCCTCGTCTCCGCAGGCCGCAGCACTTTCCGTGAAAGCCCCGAGAATGGCACCGGAGATGCTGCTGAGCGCAGAAAGAACGCCGGCGTCCGGCTCGCGGTCATCGACAACGACCGACAGGGGCGCCGGCCTGCTCCCCGCGCGAACGGCGGCGGTGTCCGGAAGGGCCATGCTGCGTAACCCCAGGGTGGTTCAGATTGCAGGATTTCAGCATGAATCGATCGCAAAAGAAAGGAGAAACAGCGGCTGAGGGGAACCCCCGGTCGAGAAGCCGGCTATCTTAAATGCATGCCATTGCTTTCAAGGACTTTTTAGTCCGGCGGTGCCCTTCTTTACCATGAAAACGCCGGCAAGGATCACCGCCGCCGCTATGGCGATCTGAAAATTGAGTGTTTCGTCCAAAATGAGCCAACCCAAGAATAGGGCGATCACCGGATTGATATAGGCGTAGGTTGAGACCAGAGACAGGGGCAACTTGGCGAGTGCGTAAATGTAGGAGGTGTACCCGACGAACGAGCCGATGATTACCAGGTACGCCAGGGCAAGCAGTCCGTTCAGCTCGAAATTGAGGCGTGGCAGCTCGCCGATTGAAACCCCGATCCCGCTCAACACAAGCCCTGCGATCAGCATCTCGACGGAAGCCCCCATCAGATGATGCACCTCGACTTTCACGTATTTCGAATAGAGCGAGCCGGCAGACCAGAAGATTACCGCCCCCAGAAGCCCGACGATCCCCTTCAAATTGTCCGGATCGGCCAGGTATTTGATGTCCGCTCCAAAAATCAGAAGCACACCGATCAGCCCCATGCTCAGACCGGTTAGAGTGGTGGCATTCAGGCGTGGCCCTTTCGGCAAAAAAGATTCCATTCCGACCATAAAAAACGGCACCGTGGTGATCACCAGCGCCGCCAGTCCGCTGGGAATCCACTGCTCCGAGAACACCACCAGCCCGTTTCCAAATCCTAACAAGGCCAGCCCCACTACCGCCAGGTGAATGAGCTCCTTGGCTTGCGGCAGCGATTTTCCCTGCAATTTCAAAAAAGCGATGAAGACAAGGCCTGCGATCACCCAACGCATGCCGGCAAACAGCATCGGAGGCATATGGCCGACTCCGATTCGAATCACCAGATAGGTGGTGCCCCAGATGACGCACACGTTCAGCCAAGCAATAATCGCTTTTGTGTTTTCAGACAACATATCGCAAAGATTGGGCGATAGTAAGGATACTAGCGCTCGCGCCGCGCAGAAGGAAGCTCCGGGAGCCAAGAAAATGAAAAGACGCATACACATTCACGGATAAATATCCCTCTTACCATGATGAAAACGGCCTTCTCAATAGCGTCTTACCCCGCCGCGGCGGGGATTTATCAGCAATTAACTTGCCCTTTTACGGTTGCGGTCGTGAAAACAACCAAAAATATATCTACTTGAAATAAATACATAAAGCTCGAAGT
>JBFYWX010000138.1:0-3528 GCA_041310825.1 Desulfobacteraceae bacterium
GCCAGCCGTCCTTGGGCAGGTTCAACTCGAAATAGCGCATCAGGGAATTGGCTTCGACGGTGCCGGCCAGCCGCAAAAGCCCCGTCGGCATGGAGGTCCCGCGATACACAAAGGATGCATCTCTGCTAACGGTCATCTCCCGCGGTACGAGCACATCGTCGAATTCACGCACATCCGGCAGACGCGGGGCGGCCTTCTTGGTGTCCCCGGCGTCCATACTCTGGCAGGATGCGATCAGCAGCACGGCCAGGATGAGAGCTGCCAACACCCGCGGCATTGCGGCGCTTTTCCTGTGGTTCATCCATCCTCCTTTCGGGTAGGTTTAGCGGTACATCGCGCTCCATGCGGAAACCGTAGTCGAAATTGACTCACTTTGTCAAATTCAAGTTGAACCCGCCCAGCCCGGGCCTGTAATTCACAATCGATTCGCGGTCATTCGCGCAGACGGCCGAAGTCGATCACTATTTGGTTGAAATCTCACAATTGGAGTGCTATGGATTTTTTTTTATACAGCTGGTTACGGAATCAGGTGCTGGGGCTATAAAGACAGGTTAGTCGATCCCTATGGAAGCCAGGAGGCGGAGACGATGGACAATTGGACCTTCGGTTTAACCTTGCTCGTGGTCGGGATGGGCGGCACGATGGCCGCTCTCGGGCTGCTGGCCGCCATGATGAATCTCTTGAAGAAGATATTCCCCGTCAAGGAAGAAGAATCCAAATAAAAACAGCTGGAAAGCGAGATGGCCATGCTTGAAGCGATTTTAAACGGAGTGAGCGGCCTGGGAGCGGGAGTGCTCCATCTGCACTGGTCAAACCCGGTGATGATCGGCATCGGGTGTTTGCTTCTCTATCTGGGAATCAAAAAGGACGTCGAACCGCTGCTGCTCGTGCCGATCGGATTCGGGGCGATCCTGGTCAACATCCCCCTCGCCGACCTGATGGGCGATGAGGGCTTTCTGCGGACCATCTACAACATGGGGGTCGCCAATGAGCTCTTTCCCCTGCTGATTTTCATCGGCATCGGCGCCATGACGGATTTCGGGCCGCTTTTGGAGAACCCCAAAATCTTTCTGCTGGGGGCGGCCGGCCAGTTCGGCATCTTTCTCACCATCGGGCTCGCCCTGTTCTTCGGCTTCGACAAGCTGGATGCCGTGGCCATCGGCGTCATCGGCGCCTGTGACGGCCCGACGGCGATCTATGTGTCCGCCCGGTACGCTCCGCACCTGCTCGCGGCCGTATCGGTGGCGGCCTATTCCTACATGTCGCTCGTGCCGATCATCCAGCCCCCCATCATGAAATTTCTGACCACGGAAAAGGAACGCCAGATCAACATGTCCGAGATGGTATCGACCTCTCCGGCCTCCAAGACGACCCGAATCCTCTTTCCGATCGTGGTCACCATCTTCGGCGGTTTCATCGCCCCGCAAGGCCTTCCTCTGCTCGCCACCATCATGCTGGGCAACCTGATGAAGGAAAGCGGCGTGGTCGGCCGTCTGACCAAGGCGACTGAAAACGAGATCGCCAACGTCGTGACCCTCTTTCTTGCGATTTCAATCGGCGCGACGATGGACGGTCGCGCGTTTCTGACGACGCAGACCGTCATGATCATGATATTCGGTTTCGTCGCCATTTGTCTGGACACGGTCTGCGGGGTGCTCTTCGGCAAGCTCATGTGCAAGGCCACCGGCGGTAAAATCAACCCCCTGATCGGGGCCGCCGGCATTTCCGCCTACCCCATGGCGGCGCGGGTCGTCCAGAAGGAAGGTCTGAAGTACAACCGGTTCAACTTCCTCCTGATGCACGCGGTGGGCGCCAACACCGGCGGCCAGGTGGGCTCAGTCATGGCGGCGGCCATCATGCTGTCGGTGTTGAAGGGGATGGGGATCATCCCCTGAGAAGGGGACAACGCTGAACGAGTTGCGGAAACCGGGCGCCCGTACGAAGGCGCCCGGTTCTTTTATTTGCTTTTACTGTAGAGCTTCAGGTAGCTGTCGCGCAAGGCAGCGCTGGCGTCGTGGACGCCCTTCTTGTAGCGCTCTTCCTTCAGGTCGACCAGGCGGAACTGCTTGGTGTCGTGGTCCGAGCGGATGATCGAACCGGCCGGAATCCATGTGTTGGCGGGCACCGTCGTCCGCATGACGATCGACCCGACCCCCACCCACACGGAATCTTCCAACACCGAGTCGTAGACCACCGCGCGGATGGCCACGAAACAGTCTGCTTTAATGGTGGCCGGGCCATGGACGATCACCCCGTGGGAAATGTTGCAGCGCGGACCGATCCGGACCTCGGTCCCGGCACGGCCGTGGATGACCACCCCGTCCTGGACGCAGGCATCCTCCTCGATCACGACCGGGTGCACCTTGCCGGCCTCATCGACCTCATCCGCCCGGATGACGGAGAGCGGGCCCACGTAAACGCGCGGCCCGATCACCACCTTGCCCATGATCTGGGCGCTGGGGTCCACAAAGGCGGTGGGGTCCACTGCCGGCCAATCCCCCCGGGGGTTCGGACGTATCCCGTTCTGCGGCACCTGTGATGTCATGCGCCAATCCTCCTCTTCGTGCGTGTTGGTCCTCCACACCGATTCCGATTCAGTAGTCGAAAGTCAGCGCGTTTGCAAGAGAACCGTTCACTCGGCATCTCCTAAAAAGCGCAGAGGCGCATGGCGGCCTTGATCGCTTCCTTTTGCAAACCCGGCACACAACGCCCGCCTCATGCAAGGCCGTAGTAGTCCCGGTACCAGGCCACGAAGCGCTCGATTCCTTCACGGATCGGGGTGGCCGGCTTGAAGCCGACCTCGGCCATCAAATCATCCACGTCGGCATAGGTCGCCGGCACGTCCCCGGGCTGCATGTCGAGGTAGTGTTTCTCGGCCCTCCGGCCCAGCACGCTTTCGATCACGGCGATGAACTCGTTCAACGCGACCGGCTGGTTGTTGCCGATGTTGTAAATCTTGTAGGGCGCATAAGAGGTGCCGGGGTCGGGGCGCTCACCGCTCCAGTCGGGGTTGGGCGCCGGCAGGCGTCCCATCACACGCACGACCCCCTCGACGATGTCGTCGATGTAGGTGAAGTCGCGCTGCATCCGCCCGTGGTTGAAGACCTGGATCGGGCGGCCGTTCAGAATGGCGTCGGTGAAGAGAAAGAGCGCCATGTCCGGCCGCCCCCAGGGGCCGTAGACCGTAAAGAAGCGCAGCCCCGTGCACGCCAACCCGTAAAGGTGGCTGTAAGTATGGGCCATCAGCTCGTTGGCTTTTTTACTGGCGGCGTAAAGCGACACCGGGTGATCGACGTTGTCGTGCACCGAAAAGGGCATGCGGGTGTTGGCGCCGTAGACCGAACTGGAGGAGGCGAAGACGAGGTGCCGGACGTCGTGGTGGCGGCAGCCCTCGAGGATGTTCGTGAAGCCCACCAGATTGGCATCCACGTAGGCGTGCGGGTTCTCCAAGGAGTAGCGCACCCCGGCCTGGGCCGCCAGGTTCACGACCACATCGAAGCGGCCCCCGGCGAAGACCCGCTCCACGGC
>JBFYWX010000154.1:0-20472 GCA_041310825.1 Desulfobacteraceae bacterium
GCGCTGAAGCGGTTCATGAACTCCTGGTTGACGTTGAGCTCGAGGTAGGTGATGCGGTCGCGGATGCGGTCGATCTCATCCAGAGCCTCGGGCGAAGTGAGCGCCAGGGCCGCTCCCTGAAGCGAGCTGTTGCCGAGGGCGACGAAGCGTGCGAGTGGCAGGTCCGGGAGCATGCCGATCGCAATGGCCGAGCGCGGGTTGATGAAGCCGCCGAAGGTCCCGGCCACGTAGAAGGTGGCGACCTCCTTCAGCTCCACCCCCACCGTCAGGGCGAGGGTCTCCAGGACGGTGTACATGGCCGCCTTGGAGCGCACGAGGCTGTCCAGGTCGGGCTGGCCGATCGTCAGTTCCCGGCCGGTGGCGGACTGCTCCGCCGGCACCACGATGATATGGGGGCTCCCGTCGACGAGCGCCAGGTGCGGGCCGCAGCGGGCGGCGACGATCTTGCCGCGCCGGTCGATCATGCCGGCCCGGAAGAGCTCCGCGGCGAGGTCGATCACCCCGGAGCCGCAGATCCCGCGCGGGGGCTTTTCCTCGATCGTGTGCAGCTCGAAGCGGAGCGAGACCGGGTCGATGCGCACCCGGTCCACCACGCCGGGGGCGGCCAGCATGCCCATTTGGGTGACCCCGCCCTCGAGTGCGGGCCCGGCGGCGCCGGCGCAGCCGATCAGCCAGTCGCAGTTTCCGAGAACCACTTCGGCGTTGGTACCGACATCCACCAGGACGGCCGGTTCCTCGCGCCGGTGCAGTCCGGCGAAAAGGATCCCCGCGATCAGATCCCCGCCGAAATAGCTGCCAATGTTGGGAAAGACGAGGACGCGCGCGTAGGGGCCGACGTCGAGGCCGAGATCGGCCGCCCGGAGCACCCCGGGCCGGTTGACGGCGGGGATGTAGGGCTCGCGGATGAGCCAGCGCGGATCGAGCCCCAGGAAGAGATGGGTCATGGCGGTGTTGCCCGCCACCGCGACCGTGCGGATCGCCGCCGGTGCGGCCCCGGCGGCCCGGCAGGCGGTCGCGGCCGCGGAATTCAACCCGTCGCGAATGAGGGTTGTGAGCTGATTCAGCCCGTCCGGGCGTTCGGCGAAGTGGATGCGGGCGAGCACATCCGGGCCGAGGGCGATCTGGGGGTTGTCGCAGGCGGATTCGGCGAGTGCCCGGCCGTCGGCCAGATCGACGATGCGCAGCGCCACCCGGGTGGTGCCAAGGTCGACGGCGAGCCCGAGGGCCGGGGCCGGGTGATCGTCCGGGTCGATCCCAGTCACGACCCAGCGGCCGCGGTCGCGGAAGAGGCTGCAGCGAACTTTGAACCCATGCTGCCGGAGGAGCCCCGGCAGCTCCCGCTGCAGGCCGAGGTCGATCGCCACCGCCGGTGTGCCGAGCTCTTTTTGGAGGCAGGCGGAAAGCCGGTCGACATCGGCGGTGTTGTCGGAGAGGCTGGGCCGCGGCAGGTGGAGCGTATGGAGCCATGCGGCGGCGGGGGCTTTCACCGGTTGCTTTCGAGCGCCGCGAGGATACGGTTCATGATCGCGCCGGCCTTGCCCGGAATGAAAAGATCGCTCACGGCCCCCGTCAACGGCGTCGGCTCCGGGTTGATCTCGATTACGACCGCGCCGTTCTCTTTGGCGATCAAAGGCATCGCGGCCGCCGGTTGGACGACGGCGGAGGTTCCGATGACGAGCATCACCTCGCAGGCGGCCGTGGTTTCCTGCGAGCGCCAAAGGGCCATGGGCGGAATCATCTCCCCGAAAAAGACCGCATCCGGCCGCAGCACCCCCCCGCAGCTGCAGCGCGGGGGGAGCACCGTGTCGTCGACGGTGCGGGTTTCCACGCGCCGATCGCACTGCATGCAGCGCTGCCAGGCGAAGCTGCCGTGAAACTCGATTACGTCCGTATTGCCGGCCATCTGGTGCAGCCCGTCGATGTTTTGGGTGATCACCGTGCGCAGAATCCCGAGCGCCTCCAGGCGCGCCAGCCCCTTGTGGCCGTCGTTGGGGGCGGCGCGGTCCATAACCACTTTGAGGTCCTTGACGAGGACTTTCCACACCCTGGCCGGGTCGCGTTGGAGGGCGTCGATGTGGGCGATCTCCATGGGGTCGAACCGCTCCCACAGCCCACCCTTGCCGCGGAAGGCCGGGATGCCGCTCTCGATCGAGATGCCGGCACCGGTCAGCGCCACGGCGCGGCGGGTGGCCGCCAGGTGCGCGGCGGCGGCGGTAATGAGGGGGTCCAATGATTTCATGCGAAACGAGCGCCGCGGGCCGGATGCGGATCCGGCCCACGTCAGGGTAACGTCTCCGGCGGGCGGGAAAAGGCCCGCGCGCGGGGGGCTACTGCTTGGGTTTGTCCGACGGACGGTCGGTCTCCGGCAGTTGGTCGATGTACCACTGCATGGGATCCAGCAGTTCGTAGCCCATCTCGGTCAGCTTCCGCTTCACCTGGGCCACATTCTGGGTGAGCAGATAGGGGAAGACGGCCCGCTTCTTCTCGTCCCAGTAGCGGGCCACCAGGACGCTGCCGAAAGAGACGCCCATTTCGGTGATGGCGTCCACGATCTTCTTCAACTGCCCGACCTTTTCCTCCACCAGGATGCAAAGGAGCGTCCCCGGCTGGCCGATGCCGAGCACGTTGATGAAGGCGCGCAAGAGGTCCCGCACCGAGATAATACCCTTCAGGCGCCCCTCCTCATCCACCACGGGCAGGGCGCCCACCTTGGAGTTCTGGATGACCAGGAGCGCGTCCTGGATCGTGTAGGAGGGCGGGATCGCAATCACCTTGTGGGTCATGATATCCTTGACCGTTAGGTTTTGGAACCCCTCCTTGTCGGCCGGGCTGATCCCCTCCTTGAAAAACCGGTAGGGCAGGGCGGAGCGCAGGTCCCGGTCGGTCACGATGCCGACGAGCTTGCCGTCGCCGTCGACGACCGGCAGGTGGCGAACGCCGTGCGTGCCCATCCGCTCCTGGGCTGCGAAGATCGTTGTCTCCGGGTTCACGGTGATGACCCTGCGGGTCATCGATCTGCTGACAAACATGGCTTCCCCCCTCGTTCGTTCGTGCTTAAAGGTTGACCCGATCAGCCGTTCAGCAGGATCTCCACGTGGTTGCGGGCCAGCTCCGGCAGTCGTTTCAGACAGTAGCCGCCTTCCAGAGCGGAGACGATCCGGCCGGAGGCAAACTGCTCGGCCATGGCCACCACCCGCTTCATGATCCAGGAGTAGCACTCCGTGGAAAGCTTGATGTCGGACATGTCGTCATCCCGGTGGCCGTCGAAGCCGGCCGAGACCAGGATGAACTCGGGTTTGAAATCGGCAAAGGCCGGGAACAGATCGCGCTCCATCAGCCGCATCCAGTCCTCGTCGCTCAGCCCCGGGAGCACCGGCGAATTTTTCGTGAAACCGTAGCCGGCGCCACGTCCGTATTCGAATTCGCGCCCCGTGCCAGGGTAGGCAAAGGTCGGGTGCTGGTGGATCGAGTAGTAATAAACCTCGGGGTCGTCGTCGAAAATGTGCTGCGTGCCGTTGCCGTGGTGGACGTCGAAGTCGACGATGCCCACGCGGCGCAGGCCCCATTGCTTCTGCAGGTAGCGCGCGGCGATGGCCACGTTGTTGAAATAGCAGAACCCCATGGCGCGGCTCACCTCCGCGTGGTGGCCGGGCGGCCGGACGGCGCAGAAGGCGTTGTCCAGCTCGCCCGCCATGACCCGGCGTATCGTATCCAAAATCCCGCCCACCGCCAGCAGAGCCACCTCGTACGTCTCGGGGCACATCTGGTTGTCGGGCGAGTCGAACGCCTGGTGCCGGGCGCGGCAGGCGGCTTCGAAGCGTTTGACGTATTCGGGGGTGTGGACCGTCTGGATCCACTTCAACTCGGCCGGCACGGCTGTGATGCGGGTGACCTTATCCAGGAGCTCTCCGGTGCGGATGCCGTCGAAAATCGCCTCCAGCCGTTCGGGGACTTCCGGGTGATAGGGGCCGGTCTTGTGCAGCCGGTAGCGATCGTCGTAGAGGAAGCCGGTACGTTTCATCGGCGCCGCTCCTTATGCGTGAAGGAGATCTTGCCATCGCCGCCGCGGTGGGCCCATCATCCCCCCGGGCGTTCGACTCACCGAACGATTTTTTCGAACGCCGCAAACGCCGCCGCGACGCAGGGGGTTTGCTCCGGCATCTGGACGGTCGGCCGGCCGTTGACGTCGTAGTCGTAGACCGTGCGGTCCTCGGGCACGGTGCCGATGAGCTCGACGCCGGCATCGGCGATCATCCGGAGCACGTCCGCCGAAGGCGGCTCTTTCACCTGGTTGATGAGCAGGCCGCTGCGGCCGACCCCGATGTTGAGCTCCCGGGCGAGCTCGTCGATCCGTAGCGCGGCCTGGAGGCTGCGCCGCGACGGGTCGGAGACCAGCAGCAGGACATCGACGTTCTTTGTGGTCAGGCGGCTGATGTGCTCCATCCCCGCCTCGTTGTCCATGACGATGTAGGGGTAGTTGTTGACCAGTTTCTCGAGAAACGCGGTCAAGAGCGAGTTCGCCGCGCAATAGCAGCCGGCGCCCTCGGGCCGTCCCATGACGATCAGGTCGAAACCCTCGGACTCCACGACCGCCTCCTCGAGCTTCATGGAGATGAAGACATCTTTGGTCATGCCGCTCGGCACATGTCCCTTTTTCATGTCTTCGCGGGCGTTGCCCAAGGTGTCGGCGATCGCCACTCCGAGCACCTCGTTGAAGTTGGAGTTGGAGTCGGCATCCACCGCCAGAATCGGGGTCTTGCCGTGCTTCAGAAGGTATTTGACCAGCAGGCCGGCCATGGTGGTTTTCCCGGTGCCGCCCTTCCCGGCCAGTGCCAATGAAAACGCCATCGCGTGTGAATTCCTTTCGGCGTCACCCCTTCGGGCGGCCCGCGCACCGGCCGCCTTCGGACGCAAGCCTCTCCGCAGGGTGCAGCATAACCAGCGCCAGACGAGCGGCTGAGACCCACCGCTGCAAGCGCCGATTTTTCCCTATTCTGTTAGGCCAGATCGGGCCAACAGTCAAGCAGGTTGTCGGTGCCGTGGCGTCGGCCGCCGTGAAGCGCCCGGACACCGCCGGGCTTGAAATGGCTCACCCTTCGTGTTAATCGCAGACATCATCGAAAAAAGGTACGTTCAACCCTATTACCGCGGGGGAGGTTCACGATGGATTTTGAACTCAGCAAGTCGCAGAAGGAGATCCAAAAGGCGGCACGGGAGTTTGCCCGGGGCGAGTTCGACAAGGAACTGGCCCTGGAGCTCGATCGAAAGCACGAGTTTCCACGGAAGATCTGGCAGAAGGCGGGTGAATTGGGGTTCGTCGGCGTGCACTATCCGGAGGCCTACTCCGGCCAGGGCCTGGGCTGCATCGAAAACATCCTGATCGCCGAGGAGTTCTGCGCCCGGGATTCAGGCATCGGCAGCGCCGTCGTCCTGGCGAGCTTCGCCTCCGAGTGTGTCCTGCACTTCGGCAGCGAGGAGCTCAAACAGAAATTCCTGCCGCCGGTGGCCGAGGGCAAGATGCTCTCCGCCGGGGCCTTTACCGAGCCCGGCCACGGTTCGGACATCACCGCGCTCGACACGACGGCGGTGCGCCACAACGACGAGTGGGTCATCAACGGGACCAAGACCTTCATCACCAACGGGGGGCTCGCCGGCTTTTACTGCACCCTGTGCCAGACCGATGTGGCCACCCAGCCCTCCTACCGCGGCATCAGCATGATCCTGGTGGAGGCCGACCGCCCCGGGCTCACCACCGCCGACGTGGGCGAGAAGATGGGCATTCACATGATGGCCACGGCCGAGGTGAACTACAGGGACGTGCGGGTGCCGGCCGCCAATCTGATCGGCAAGGAGGGCCGCGGCTTCTACCAGGTGCTTGAGTTCTTCGATGAAAGCCGCGTCCTTGTCGCCGCCCAGGCCCTGGGCATCGCCCAGGGGGCCTTCGACCGGGCGCTCGCCTACGTGAAGGAGCGCCAGCAGTTCGGCAAGCGCCTGGCGGAGTTCCAGGCCACCCAGCACAAGCTGGCCGATATGGCCACCAAGATCGAGCTCGCGCGCCTGATGACCTACAAGGCAGCCTGGAATTTCGATCAGGGACGGATCGACCCGAAGCTCACCTCCATGGCCAAGATGTATGCCGCGCGGACCGCGGTCGAGGTGGCCGACGAGGCCATCCAGCTGCTCGGCGGCTACGGTTACATGACCGAGTACGAGGTGGAGCGCTTCTACCGCGACGCCAAGATCACCGAGATCTACGAAGGCACCAAGGAGATCCAGAAGAACACGATCGCGAGTGCGTTGCTCGGAAAGTTCAAATGATCCCGACAACCCCAACCGAAACCAAGGAGACCCTCATGATCGAGCAGTTGAAAAAAGCATTGACGACCGGTGTCGCCGTGGCGCTCAAGACCTGGGACGAAGTGGAGACACTCGGCAAGGAGATGATCAAAAAGGCCAAGCTTCCGGAGAAGGAAGCCGCGCAGCTTCTGAAAAACCTCAGGCAGAGCTACGAGAAGACCCAGCATCAGCTCGAGAACCGGGTCCACGGCATCGTCAAGGATGTCTTGAAAAAGGCCGATGTGGCCACCTCGGATGAGATCAAGTCCCTCAAGCGTGAGATCCAGGGACTGCGAAAAGAGCTCAGGGCGGCCAAAGGGCCCAAGAAAGCCGCGCCCAAGAGCACGACCCCCAAACCCAAGACCCGCTCCGTATCCTGAAAGCGGCCGCGGCGGCGGAGGGCCCATGCTGAGCATCCGCAAGATCGGCGTCATCGGCCGGACCTACCGCCACCTGAACCGCTACCGGCAGATCCTCGGGGTGTTTTTGAAGTACGGCTTCGGGGATCTGCTGAACACCTTGAAGATCGACCAGTACCTCGAGGTCGGTCTGCAGATGATCTCCCGGAAAACCCCGGTCCGGGAGGAGCGGCTGACCCGGCCCCAGCGGGTCCGCCTGGCCCTCGAGGAGCTCGGCCCCACTTACATCAAGCTCGGGCAGATCCTCTCCACCCGCCCGGACCTCATGCCGGCTGATTTCATCGACGAGTTGGCCCGGCTCCAGGACGCCGTGCCGCCCTTCGACTTCGCCGAGGCCGAGGCCTTGATCCGGCGGGAGTTCGGCCAGGCCCCCAGCGAGCTCTTCAAACGAATTTTGCCCGAACCCGCGGCCTCCGCCTCCATCGGCCAGGTGCACCGGGCCGAGCTCGCAACCGGCGAGGCGGTCGCGGTCAAGTTCCGGCGGCCCGGGATCCAGAGTCTGATCGAGGTCGACCTCGAGATCATGCTGCACCTGGCGACCCTGGCCGAGCGCCACGTGGAGGAGCTGGCGCCCCACCGTCCGGTCAAGATCGTCGAGGAGTTCGCCCGTACCCTGGAGAAGGAGATCGACTTCAAGATCGAGGCGAACCACATCGAGCGCATCGCCGCCTGCTTCACCGACGACCCCACGGTGGTCATCCCCACGGTCTACCGGGACTACAGCTCCTCGCGGATCCTGACCACCGCGTACGTCGAGGGCATCAAGATCTCCGCCATCGAGGAGCTGGAGGCCGCCGGCCACGACCGCCGCGTGCTCTGCAGCCGCGGGGCGGATCTTGTGCTGCGGCAGGTCTTCGACCACGGCGTCTTCCACGGGGACCCGCACCCGGGGAACATCTTCGCCCTGCCCGGGGATGTGATCGGGCTCGTCGACTTCGGGATCATCGGCGTTGTCGACCGCCGCACGCGGGATCTCTTCGTGGATCTGGTGGACGCCGTGGTGCACCGCCACGAGTCACGCACGGTCCTCGCCCTCTTGGCCCTCACCTCCCGCGAGTCCGAGCCCGACCTGCGCCAGTTGGAGCGGGAGGTGGCCGATTTCATCGGGCGGCATTTCTTCAAGCCCCTGCGGGACATCGAGCTCGGCCGGATCCTGCGGGATCTGCTCGAGCTGGCGGCGCGTTTCGAGCTGCGCATCCCCCCGGACCTTTTCCTGATGTTCAAGGCCTTGAGCGCGATCGAGAGCGTCGGCCGAAGCCTCGACCCCGAGTTCGACATCTTCGACCGCGCGGCACCCTTCATCCAACGCGTGAAACTGGAGCGCTTGGACCCCAGCCGGATCGCGGAAGACGCGGGCGAGACCGTTTCCCGGCTGATGCACTTCGTGAACCAGTTCCCGGCCGACCTCCTTGAGCTCACCCGCCTTGTCCGGCACCAGAAGCTGACCGTGCAGGTCGAAAACCGGAACCTGGAACAGACCCTCTCCACCCATGACCAGATCAGCAACCGCATCGCCTTCGCCATCATCATCGCCGCGCTCATCGTCGGCTCGGCGATGATCGTGATCTCCAAGACCCCGCCGCTCTTCTACGACATTTCCCTGATCGGCATCATCGGCTTCCTGGCGGCGGCCGTCATGGGCATCTGGCTTCTGGTCGCGATCCTGCGCAGCGGCCGGCTATGACGACTTCGTAAAAAACCCAATCTCTGCGTTGCGCTTCATCCCGTGGTCGCTGCGGCGTACAGGGAGTACGCCTCGCGCCACGGGATTCGCGCGCCGTGCCTGCCCCGCCGTGGCGGGGATCTTGGGCTTTTTACGAAGCCGTCCGCGTCTCTAAGATGGTTGTGGTTCCACCAAGCTTTTGGATTCGACATCCCGGTGACGGGCGGTTGAGCGCCGCTGCCGGGTGTGCTACCATGCCGGCCGTATTTATGAGGTTGAGAACTCACCCCGGAGGCGATGCATGCCGCTTTGGCTTTACAACACCCTGACACGGACCAAGGAGGAGTTCCAGTCCATCCGGCCCGGAGAGGTCGGGCTCTACACCTGCGGGCCCACGGTCTACAACTTCGCCCACATCGGCAACCTGCGCACCTATCTTTTCGAGGATATCCTGAAGCGGGTGCTTGCCTATAGCGGCTACCGGGTCCGGCACGTCATGAACATCACCGACGTGGGCCACCTGACCGGTGATCGGGACATGGGCGAAGACAAGATGGAAACGGGCGCCCGGCGCGAGGGCAAGACCGCCTGGGACATCGCCGAGTTCTATACGCAGGCCTTCAAGCAAGACATCGCCCGGTTGAACATCATCGCGCCGGAGATCTGGTGCAAGGCCACCGACAGCATCCCCGAGCAGATCGAGTTGATCCGCGTGCTGGAGGAGAAGGGGTTCACCTACCGCACCCGGGACGGGATCTACTTCGACACGGCCAAATTTCCGGACTACGCGCGGCTCTCGAGCCAGAACCTCGACG
Organism: Desulfobacteraceae bacterium; assembly: GCA_041310825.1. GTDB lineage: Bacteria > Desulfobacterota > Desulfobacteria > Desulfobacterales > SpSt-501 > SpSt-501. Next base: position 9,234 of record JBFYWX010000154.1, read on the forward strand.
CCCTGCGGGAAGGCGCACGGGTCGAGAAGAACCCGGAGAAGCGGAGTGCCACCGACTTCGCCTTGTGGAAGTTCTCCCCGCCCGGGGCCGGGCGTCAGATGGAGTGGGACTCACCTTGGGGGGTCGGCTTTCCCGGCTGGCATATCGAATGCTCGGCCATGAGCATGAAGTTCCTGGGGGAGCAACTCGACATCCACTGCGGAGGGGTCGACCACATCGATATCCATCACACCAATGAGATCGCCCAGTCCGAGGCCGCGACCGGCCGGAAATTCTTCAACTACTGGATGCACGGCGCCTTCCTGAACATCACGGGCGGCAAGAAGATGGCAAAGAGCGAGGGCAACTTCTTGACCCTGGAAAACGCCCTGATCTCGCGCGGGATCCCGCTGCTGGTCTACCGCTTCGCCTCGTTTCTGACCCACTACCGCAAACCGATGGAGTACAGCGATGAGTCCATCCAGGCCGCCAAAAACGGCCTGGAACACCTCAACAACCAGGTGCGCGAGATCGCCAAGGCCGCCGCGGCGGCCCCTGGTGAGGCCGCCTCCGGGTTCCGTGAAAAATTCCTGGAAGCGCTCAACGACGACCTGAACATGCCGCGCGCCATGGCCGTGATCCAGGAGCTTTTGAAAAGCGAGCTGCCGGCCGCGGACCGCCAAGCCACCATCCTCGACTTCGACCGGGTGCTCGGCCTGAGCCTGGCCGAGGCCTCCCGGCCCGATGAACTGCCGGCGGCCGTGCAGGCCGTTGTGGAGGCCCGCCGCCGGGCGCGTGCATCTAAAGAATGGGCCGAATCCGACCGGCTGCGGGACGAGATCCAGGCCCTGGGCTACACGGTCAAAGACACCCGCGACGGGATGGAAATACGAAAGGCCTGAGATGAAAGGCTACGTGCAGATCTACACCGGAGACGGAAAGGGCAAGACCACGGCGGCGCTGGGGCTTGCCCTGCGGGCGGCGGGGGCCGGGCTCACGGTCTTTGTGCTCCAGTTCCTGAAACGCGGTGACTACAGCGAGATCGAGGCCCTCAAGGCCCTGTCCGATCGGATCACGGTCGAGCAGTTCGGCCGCGGGTGCCTCATCCGGGGTGCACCCGAGGCGGAGGATGTCGCCGCCGGCCGGCAGGGGCTTGCCCGCGCCCGGGAGATTCTAACCGCCGGCCGGCACGCAGTGGTGATCCTGGACGAAGCCAACGTGGCGGCTTTTCTCGGGCTCTTTCCGGCTCAGGAGCTGCTGGATCTCATCAACGTAAAGCCGGAGGGAACCGAGCTTGTTCTGACCGGACGCTATGCCGCTCCGGAGATCATCGCCCGGGCCGATCTGGTGACCGAGATGAAGGCGGTTAAACACTATTACGAGCAGGGCGTCGCCGCCCGGACCGGCATCGAGCGCTGATCCAGGCGGCCCGGAGAATTCTGCCGCCGCCGCCGCCGTCCACGGTGTGATCATGTGTTGACTTTGCTCGGTATTGTTGTTATTCATTTACCCTTAAATCACGGTGAAAACTTAGCATCCGGCAGATCCGGACACGTTTGAACCCTTTTATTGCTTGGAGACGACGACAATGAAACGAAAGATGATCGTGGCAGCCGTCTTTACCTTTGTTCTGAGCGTGAGCCTTGTCTATCTCCTTCAGGAGGTGGCCGAGGCTCGGCGCATGGGCGGCGGGGGCTCCTTCGGCAGCCGGCCGAGCTATCAGCGCAGCGCGCCGGCACCCAGCCCGAGCCCGACCCAGCCCGGCGTGGCCCAGCAGCCGCGCCAGAATCCGGCGGCGGCGCCCGGCGCCATGGGCGGGCGGTGGGGAGGGATGCTGGGCGGCCTGCTCATGGGCGGGCTGATCGGTTCGCTCCTCTTCGGCGGCACGGGGATGGGCGGCCCCGGGCTGCTCGACATCCTGCTCATCGGTGGGGGGCTCTTCCTCCTGATGCGTTTCCTACGGGCCCGGCGCATGGCGGCCCAGTCCGCATCGGCGGCGGGGGGGGCCGAGCTGTTCCACGCCCGGTCGCCGCTGCAGACCTGGGGCGAGTCCGGCGAGGTCGCGGGCGATTCGCGCGCCACGGCCGGGCCCGCGGCCCCGGTCCTGCCCCCGGGCTTCGATGCGGACGAGTTTCTAAAGGGCGCGAAACTTATTTACACCCGGCTGCAGGCTTCCTGGGACAAGCGCGATCTCGAGGACATTCGCGCCTTCACCTCCCCGGAGGTCTTGGCCGAAATCCGGAAGCAAGCCGCGGAGGATCCCGCGCCGAGCCGTACCGAGATCCTGCTGATCAATGCCCGCCTGCTCGAGGTCCAGCAGGCCGACGGCCGGGAGACCGCATCGGTCCACTACGAGGTCATGATGCGCGAGGGTCCGGAAGACCGGCTGGCCAAGCAGGTGCGCGAGATCTGGCACTTCAGCCGCGATACCGCCGCGGCCGGGTCCCACTGGGTGCTCGAGGGCCTGCAGCAGGTCGAAGGCTGATTGGCCCTCCGGAAGCGGGGCGCTCACACGCCCCGCTTCCGGAGCGGTCCTGACAGCGTTTTCGCGTTTCAATCAAACGCCATCTCGGTCTTCCACACCTTCCAGACGTTTCCGACCAGGTCCGGGCCGGGCGTGAGGGTGATCTTGCCCGGCTTCCACCCGGCGGGGGTGGCGGCGGTGCCCTTGCTGTCGCGCACGACCTGGAAGGCCTGCACTTCGCGGATGGTTTCCAAAACGTTGCGGCCGACCGCCGGCGTCAAGACCTCGTAGCCTTGGACAATACCCTCGGGGTCGATGAGAAAGCGGCCGCGCATCTCGACCCCGGCCTCATCGTCGTATACCCCGAATGCCGCTCCCACTTTGCCGCCCGTGTCGGAGAGCATGGGAAAGGGCACACCTCCCTTTACCATCTTCGACAACTCGTGATCGTTCCACATCTTGTGAACAAACACACTGTCGATGCTCATGGAGAGCAGTTCAATCCCCAGATTTTTGAATTCATTGTATTTTTCGGCAACTGCCGAAATCTCGGTCGCTCAGACAAACGTGAAATCGCCCGGGTAGAAGCAGAGCAACACCCACTGGCCCAGATGCTCCGACAGCTTCACCGACACGAACTTGCCCTGGTGGTAGGCCGGGGCGGAGAAATCCGGTGCTTTTTTCCCGACGTTGATCATGGCGACAGCCTCCTTTGATGGTGATTCCTTGGATGAGGGGGTTTCAGCGTCACGGGTTTCCCCGACTAGGCCGCCGGTGGGCCTGGCACAGCCGATCTTGATGTCTTCTCCCATAGGTTCTCCTTTCCTGGTTTTGGAATCAGGCAATACGATGTCGGATAGAACAGCAAGGAGCATGCCGCAACCATCTAAAGACCTGCCGGCATCGGCGGCATTGCCCATTCGAGCCGTTTCGGATTGAACCGGCGGGAACGCCGGGGCTGGCAGGCCCGGGAGCAAACCGGAGGCTGTTGCAGATTGCATGATTATCTGCAGGCCTGGCGCCCTTTGCGCGTTCAATGCAGACCCGTGCAGCCGCATTTTTTAAGGTCGGCTATTTGCAAAAAAGCCAAGGATCTCTTAAAAGCTCCAGAACGGTTGCACGGACGCCGGTGCCCGGCCAGGCCGGACAAGGACGCCGGGAACAGGGTTAAATCAGAGGTGACGCCGAGATGAGCAAGGCACCGTTTGATTTCTGGCAGGACCACTCGAACACGTACCTGGAGATGGCGTTCAAGGCCGACCGCATGGAGCCGTTGGAGGCGCCGGACGGCGTTGGGCGCCACACCGGGGAGTGCGGCGACACGGTCGCAATGTTCCTTAAGCTGCACGGCGGCACCATCGGCCAGGTGGCCTTCCAGGTGCAGGGCTGCATGAACACCATCGCCAGCGCTAACGCCGTGGCCGAGCTGGTTGAAGGCCGGCCGATCGATGCGGCCTGGGATTTGACCCCGGAGCAGATCGTCGAATTCCTGGAAACCCTTCCCGAGGGCCACCACCACTGTGCCGAGCTGGCCGTGGGGGCTTTGTACCGTGCACTCGCCGATGCGCGCAGCAAGCAACAGCAGCCGTGGAAAAAAATGTACTGCCGCTGAAACAGCTCATCCTTTTCGGGCGGCGTCCGAAAGGGATTCGGCATAGATTTCGATCGGATGCTTGACGGCGATGCGGTCGCCGGCCTGTGACAGCATATCGGCGATCTGCAGCATGCAGGCCGGGCAGCCGGTCGCCACCACCGTACAGCCCGTGGCGGCGATATGGTCCCGCTTCAGGCGCCCGATCCGGGCGGAGAGGCCGTAGTGCTCGAGGTTGAAGCTTCCGCCCATCCCGCAGCAGTCGTCGGCCGCCGTCATCTCCTTAAGGGTGTAATCGGGGTTGGCCCGGATCAGCGCCCGCGGTTCGGTGAAGACCCCCAAGGATTTCTTGAGGTGGCAGGAGTCGTGGAAGGTGACGACCCGGGCGTTCGCGGATGCCGCCTGCGGCGTCCCGACTTCAATCCGCTTGGCCAGGAATTCGGAAATGTCCATGGTCCTGGCAGCCAGCTCCCGGGCGCGGGCGGCGAGATCCTCGTCGCAGAGCGAGGGCCAGATCTTCTTGATCGTGGAGGTGCAGGTGGCGCAGCAGGTCACCACGGCATCGACCCGGGCTGCATCAAACAGGCCCAGGTGGTGGCGCACCAGATCGTTGAACGTGCGGGTATCCCCGGCGGAGACGGCCGGGATGCCGCAGCAGCCCTGGTTTCCGGGCATCACCACGCCGACGCCGTGATGGCCCAGCACCCGCAGCGCGGCCGCGGCCACGTGCGGGAAGATCTTGTCGATCAGGCAGCCCACGAAGAAGGCCACCCTGAGCCCCGAGGGACCGGCGGCGGTGTTCATGGCCGGGTGATCCCGGTGAAAGGGTACGGGGGCGAGGGTTCGAAAATGCCGGCCGGCCAGGAGCGGAGCGGAGAACCGTGCGCAGGAGGTGCCGACGACGTCGTTGACGGGCCGCGTGAAAACCTTTTGAAAAACGGCGCCGAACTCGAGCACCCGGTCCATCGTCCGGGGGTGGGCGAGCAGGCCGCGGAAGAGCGCTTTTTTCGCCGGCGATAGACCCAGGTAGCCGGCCAGGATCGCTCGGGCCTTGAGAAAGATGTCAAGGACCTTGACCCCGCTCGGGCAGCTGGCCGCGCAGCTCCCGCACAGGAGGCAGCGCTGCAACCGCTCGCGCACGCCCGCCGGGTCGTCGAGCATCGCCTGCATGAGCGCGTCCAGCAGCACCAGCTTGCCGCGGGCCACATCCGCCTCGCGGCCGGTCTGCGCGAAGACCGGGCAGACGGCCTGGCACATCCCGCAGCGCATGCACACGACCAACTGATCTTCCAGCTGCCGCATCAACCGCCTGAGCTCCCTCAAATCCGCCATGATCTCCTCAGCCCCGTGAACGCGGGGTCCCGCTCCACCCGGCGAGCCTCAGGCGGCTGCGGCGATGATCTTTCCGGGGTTCAGGATGTTGTTGGGGTCGAGCGCCTTTTTGATGCGCTGTGAGTAAAGAATCGTGGCGGGGCTGGTTTCCTTCTCGAGGAAGCCGGCCTTGGCGAGTCCGGTCCCGTGCTCGCCGGAGAGCGTTCCGCCGAGCGCGAGCGCCCGGTCGAAGATCGCGGCAATGGCCTGCTCCACCCGCTCCCATTCGGCCTTGTCGCGCTTGTCGGTGAGGATCGTGGGGTGCAGGTTGCCGTCGCCGGCGTGGCCGAAAGTGCCGATGGAGAGGCGGTAGTCGCGGCTGATCTCCCCGACGGCCTTGACCATGGCCGGGATCTTGCTGCGCGGAACCGTGGCGTCTTCCAGCACCAGAGTGGGCTTGAGCTTGGCCAGGGCCGATAGTGCACTGCGCCGCGCCTCCCAGACCTGGGTGCGCTCGGCCGCATCCCGGGCGACCCGGATGGAAACGGCTCCGTGCTGCCGGCACAGGGCTTCCACGCGCTCGGCGTCCTCCAGAACCTGCGCCGGGTGTCCGTCCACCTCGATCAACAAGACGGCCGCCGCGTCGACCGGAAGGCCGACATGGCTGAAATCCTCCACGGCCCGAATGGTGAAATTGTCCATGAACTCCAGGGTGGCCGGTACAATGTGGTCGGCGATGATGGCGGAAACCGTTTCCGAGGCGCGGTCGACCTGATCGAAAACGGCCATCATCGCCCGCTGGGCGGCTGGCGGCGGGATGAGCTTGAGGGTGATCTGGCTGAACACGCCGAGCGTCCCTTCCGATCCCACCAGGAGCCCGGCAAGGTTGTAGCCGGTGGCGCATTTGACGGTGCGCGCGCCGGTCTTGACCAGCTCGCCGTTCACGTCGAAAAACTGCAGACCCATGACATAGTCCCGGGTCACGCCGTACTTCAACCCCCGCAGCCCCCCGGCGTTCTCCGCCACGTTGCCGCCGAGGGTGGACACCGCCTGGCTGCCGGGGTCCGGCGGGTAGAACAGCCCCTTAGCCTGGGCGGCGGCTGCGAACTTGGCCGTGACGACCCCGGGTTCCACCACCGCGACCATGTCCTCGGAATTGATCTCGACAATGCGGCTGAGCCCGTTGGTCACGATCACGACCCCGCCGGGCAGGGGCACCGTGCCGCCGCTCAAATTGGTGCCGGCGCCCCGCACCGTGAGCGGCAGCCCGTTTTGATTGCACAGGCGGACCGCACGACTCAGCGCCGTGCTGGTGGTCGGCCGCACCACGAGCTGCGGCATGACCGGCTGGAGCGGTGCGGCGTCGTAGGAATAGGTGATCAGATCGGTCGGGTCGGAGAAGACGCTCTTCTCGCCGACCTGGGTTTTGAATTCCCGGATCAGCGCCTGGGTCAGCATGGCAGGCTCCTATCGATACGGTTGGCAGAAATCAGCCGGGCGCCTTGCGCGCGGGGCATTTGCTCCGGGCTGCTTTGCCACGGGAAAACCGCTCTTATGAGTTATTTCACGAACGGGGTGAGCATATTGCAAAAGGGATGCGGTGGCAAGGCACACCCGCCGACATTCAGCGGAAGTCGATTTCAAAATCCCCTCACCCCCACTTTAAAGGGGATGAGGGGATTTTAGACCTATCCCACAAAAACCACGCGCGCGCCGGGTCGTTTTTTCATCCACCGGACCCGGTTCCATTCAGGCCGCAGCTCTCACGCCGCGGGACGGGGAGGCGTGATCTCGGCCTGCGCGAGAATATCCGGGACGATGTCGGTCCAGCCGAGCGGCATGATGTGGACCCCCTGGAACTTGGCCTTGTGCTTCTGAATGAACCGGCCGGTCATCTCGGCGGCCTTCTGTTTGCGATCCCCCTTGGCGACCGCGCCGATCTCTTCGATCCACGTCTGGGGCACGCTGATCCCAGAGACGTTTTTATTCATGTAGGCACCCATCTGCGGGGATTTCAGCACCACGACCCCGAGCTGGACGGGTCGGCCTAAGCGCGCGGCGTTCTCCACGAACGCATCCACGGTCGCATCGTCATAGACCGCCTGGGTCTGGAAAAACTCGGCCCCGGCATCCGCCTTCTTGCGCATCTTGAGCAGCTGCAGCTCGAGCGGCTGGAAGTTGGGATTGACCACGGCCCCGATATACATGTCCGGCTTGTACATCAGGGGGTTGCCGGCCATGTCCCGGCCGGCCTGCAGCCCGGCGGCGATTTTGAGCAGCTGGACCGAATCCAGATCGAAGACCGGTTTGGCCTGCTTGTGGTCACCGAGATTGGTGTGGTCGCCCGTTAGCAGAAGCATGTTGTCGACGCCCAGGGAATAAGCCGTCAGGATTTCCGACTGCAGGGCGATGCGGTTGCGGTCCCGGCAGGTGATCTGGTAGATCGGCTCGTAGCCTTTGGCCTTCAGCCGGACGCTCGCCGCCAGCGAGCCGAGCTTCATGACGGCGCTCTGGTTGTCGGTGACGTTGATGGCGTGAACGCTGCCTTTCAGCTCCTGCGCTTCCTTCTGGCAGGGCGGCAAGAAGCTTTCATCCCGCGGGATGGCGCCTTTGATCGGCCCCACCTCGCCCGATATCACGAACTCGCCTCGATCGAACAAGTTCTTCAATTTCATGGATGTTTCTCCTTAATCAGTCCTGGTTGCTGACGGTCATCTTGCCGTTTTGGGAGCAGAAGGTCGCTGCGTGGGGGCTGACCTTCAGCGACCGCGGGCGGCTCCACTTGGCATGGTTCTTCGGCTCCTGGTAGCCCTCCAGAAGATCCAGGCGGCCCAGTTTCTTTAGCCGCTCGTAGATCAGTACCCAGCCGCAGTCCCGGTCCGGATCGACTTCACATTTACCGTTTTCGGCGCCGCCGCAAGGGCCGTTCAGCAGGCTCTTGGCGCAGAGCGTTATGGGGCAAAGCCCGCCGGTAAACTCGATGATGCACTCGCCGCAGAGCGAGCAATACTCGTTGATGTCCGTGTCCGAAACGGTTTCCCCGCCGAAGATGGTGTCGCAACCCGGATGGATCATGGCCCCATCGGTGGCGTCGATGACCGTGTGCACCCCCTGCCCGCAGCCCAAAACCAGGAAGGAATCCGCCTGCTGGATCTGCCCGGCGTAATCCTCCTGCAGCACTTTGCGGGTATGGTCCAGCTTGCAGAGCGACATTCCCCGCGGACCTGGCGTCGTGTAGCCCACCACCTTGACGCCGCGCCGGGCCAGCCTCTCGGCCATGCTCTTCGTCTCGTCTTCACCACCGGAGTGGCACTTCCAGGCGCAATTGTTGCACCCGACCACAAACACCTTTTCGCCGGGTTTGATAAAGTTCACGATCTCTCCAATGGGCTTTTGAATAGTGGCATGCATTCAGTTCACCTCCGTTGGAATTATAGGAGAAAGCACTTCTCTTGCCGGATGTCGGTGTCGTCGGGTTTTCCTTTGATGGCATCGGGGCAGCGTTTCCAATACGAACGGCCACCGAGCAAGCTGAGATCTACTTGCGAAATTAGAAACCTCGGTGGCAAGGTGTGGGTTCCATCCGGGTTTTGATCAACTCCATCCGAAATCCCCCCGGTGGCTCGGAGACCTCGCCCTCGGAGACGATTTCGAGGCAAGCGGCCGGCAGCACGCGCATCAGGTCCTCGGCCGCGGCGGGATCGCTCCACAGAACCGCCAGGCAGTCGCCGGGCCGCATTTGCTTGAAGCGGTGCCGGATGTCCAGCAGTGAAAAGGGAACGATGGCATCGCGCAGATCAAAAACATCTATGGGTTCGTCGCGGCTCATACCGGTCAAGGCTTTGAGCAAGGCGGATGCCAACTGTGGGAAAAAGGGGGCGGGGAGCAGCACTCTGGCGGTCTTCGGGCCATGAATGCCTTGACTGCCCGGGCGGTTCATCGAAATTATTTTTTGGGGCCGGCCGCCGGACCGGCTTCCATTAAAAATTATCGGCTTGCTTCGTGCCTGTTCAAGTGTTAAATAAGTGAACAACAATTATGTTCAATCTATGGACAGATATCGCCGCATGAACCGCCAAAACCTGAATGCGTACTGGAAGACGGTGGTCGACTCGATCCAGGACGGGGTCATGATCGTGGATCCCGACGGGACGATTGTCTCGGCCAACCGGGCCTTCGAGGAGATCACGGGATATTCCCACAAGGAAATTCTGGGAAAGTCCTGCGCCACGTTGAACTGCAGCTCCTGCGAGATCGCGCGCGAGGAGAACGGCTGCCACTGGTGCGTCATGTTCCGCAAGGGCAACCTGAGCCGGCAGCGCTGCACCCTCACCCGCAAGGACGGCCGCACGGTCACCATTCTGAAAAACGCCTCGGTCATCAAGGACAGCGACGGCATCGTCACCGGCGCCGTGGAGACCATGACCGACATCTCCGATTTGGTGGCCAAGGAGACCCAGATTGAAAACTTCCGCCGCGAGCTGGGCGCGGCAGACCGCTTTCACGGGATGATCGGGGCCTCGGCCGCCATGCGCCGCGTTTTCGATCTGGTCGAAAACGCGGCGCAGTCGGATGCGCCGGTGATCATCTACGGGGAGAGCGGCACCGGCAAGGAACCGGTGGCGCGGGCAATCCATGAAGCGGGCAACCGGAGCAAGAAGCCCTTCGTCAAGGTGAACTGCGCGGCGTTGAGCGAGTCGTTGCTGGAAAGCGAGCTCTTCGGCCACGTCAAGGGCGCTTTCACGGGAGCGATCCGCGAGCGCGAGGGCCGCTTCGAGGCCGCTCACGGAGGGGATATCTTTCTGGATGAAATCGGCGACCTGCCGCTGTCCACCCAGGTGAAGCTTTTGCGGGTGCTGGAGGAAAAGGTGGTGGAGCGGGTCGGCGACAACCGTCCCATCCAGGTGGATGTGCGCATCATTTCCGCCACCAACCGCAACCTGCCGCAGCTCATCGAAAAGGGTTCGTTTCGAGAGAATTTTTTCTACCGGATCAACGTGATCCCGATCTGGATACCGCCCCTCCGGGAGCGCGTGGAAGACATCCCTTTGCTGTCGGATTCATTCTTTCGCCGGATTCAGGTGAACAGCGGCAAACCCATCCAGACCATCAGCAAGGCCGCCCTTGATGTTCTGATGCGCTACAGCTGGCCTGGCAACGTGCGCGAGCTGCGCAGTTGCTTCGAATATGCCGTCGTCTCATGTCCGGGCCCGCAAATCGAACCGGAGCATCTGCCCGCGCAGCTGTTAAAATCGCACCCAGCTCCCGCCGACCCCGCCGCGGCGGCCGTCAGCCTGGATGAACTCAAAAAACAGCGACTGGTCCAGGCGCTGCGCGAAACCGGCGGCAACCAGTCCCAGGCGGCGCGGCAGCTGGGGATTTCGCGCACCAGCGTCTGGAGTCAGATGAAACGTTTCCAGCTGGAGGGAATGGGGAAGGCCGGAAAATAGACCTGGCACTCAAATTGCTTTATCTACCTTCAGAGGAAATTGGCAGTGTCTACCTCCATTCCTCTCTCCTCCCCTCCTCAGGGGACCCCGGCCCGGGTGGCAGCCATCCATCCGGGCCGGGTTATTTTTGGCATGGTTTTTGGTTTCGTGTGAGCGAATTGATCTGATTCCAGCGGTCGGCTGGAAGGAAGACGCGCAATCGGATTGCAACCGCGGTCAGCGCAATTTAAAAGAGCATTTTGCACGTTATCTGTGGTTAAAATAGGGCAGATTGCATGCTAACCCCAAACCGGAGGAGCATCGATGAAAGCCTTGGTGACTTACTCCAGTCAAACGGGAAACACCCGTAAGGATTCTTCCATGTGGAACCTGCTCATCACCTTAAACAGAAACTTGTTCATCGCCATACCCGTTATGCTGTTGTTGGGCTTCGGCTGCGGGGTT
>JBFYWX010000189.1:0-3305 GCA_041310825.1 Desulfobacteraceae bacterium
GGTCGTGGTGGAACCAACCGCGCTGAAATTGCGTTACCGTTCCATTGACCAGTTTGCAGGGCACTACCGGCAGTTGCGGTCAGGACGGGTGTTCATTCCCACCGAGCTGCCGCCTCCCGCTGAGACGGTTCTGCGTCTGGTGATCCTCCTCCCGGACACCCCCCACCGGCTGACATTGGAAATGCGAGTGATCGAGTCCGTTGATCGCAAGGCGGCGGAGCAGCGGAAAAAAGCGTGCGGCATGCTCCTGGAGGCGGTGGGAGACCCTCTTGCGGCTATAGAGGATCTCAGGTGGCAGATGCGCTCTATCCCCGCGCTGAACGATCTGATGGGGGAAGCGCAGGTTTTCCCTCCCGACCCGGTCCCGGGCGGGGGCCCCCCGGCAAAACCCGGCTCCGCGGGGCCGGAGCCGCCGCGCCCGCAAGCCGCCCCCGGCACGGACAAGGCCGCCCTTTCCATGGAGTGGATCCGATCGGCCGTCACGCAAGCCGAGGCGGCACGTGAGGAGGAGCGCGAGGCGCCCCCGGTGCAGGCCGCCGGGGCTAAAAAAGATCTCTCCCCCGCCGAGCGCGGACGCATCAAACCGGTCGGAGAGTTCGTCATGGACCTGACCAAGGCCATGATGCGCTCCGGCTACTACGCCGCCGAGCATCCCGGCTCCCACAACGCCAAACAGGGGCTCTACGACGCCCTGCAGCGCTGCCTGGGGGAATCCCCGGAAATCACCATCTCCCACCAGCAGACCCGCGAGAAGGATGAGATCCTGATCACCGGCATCCTGGATGAGCCCGTCAACGTGCGCGCGGTCGTGGGCGCCGGCATGGCGGAGCTCTTCGTGCCCAAGCTCGCCGAGTGCATGAACCGCAAAGCCCTCATGAGCGTCGCGATCAAGAAATCCATCCCCCCGGACCACTTCGAGGGGTTCATCGACGTGATGAGCGACCCGAAGGCCGACCGGGGCGAAAACGCCAAGGTGGGCACCCTGCTGACGCGCACCTTGCTCGAGCGCGGGATCACCGCCATCTCCTGCGTCTTCATGGACGATATCATCGTCCTCGAGAAAAACCTGCCCTGGCGGGTTGAAATGGCGATCCAGCGCCTGGCCAAGGACCTCAAGGTCCTGCCCATGTTCAAAGGGGAGTCGGATGACACCATCAAGCGGCTGAAGCTGCAGATCATCCAGGACATCCTGCGCCCGCTCAAACACCCCGAGTTCCTGAAGGACCTTATCATCAACTGCTACGTCATCGCCCAGCATGTCAAGACCGTTAAAGAGGAGGACATCGAAAAGGTCATCATCGAGGCCTTTCCGCTGGAGGCCCTGCTGCCGACGTCGACCTTCATTTTCGCCGAATTGAACCGCCTGAAAGAGATCAGCGCCGCGGACCCGGAGAACCCTTTCGTCAAACGGCGCTTCGCAGGCGTAAAGCGGATTTTGAAGTGGGTCGCCAGCCGGGTGGTGGTGACCGACATCCGCGGGGCCCAACGATTTTTAGAGGCGCTGTATGAACAGGAGGTTCTCACCTTCGAAGAGCTGCCCCCCGCGGTCCAGTACCTCGTCAACACAGAGCGGATGGCGAAGGACGTGGCCGCCCACATCCGGCACTACGGCGAGCGGCTGCTGCGGCCGGCATCCCCCGGGGATGCGTCTGCGCTGCTCAAGTGCTTTCGGCGGGTGATCCCGTCGTTTCTGGAACGGGGGCAGGTCCAGAACGCCCTCTGGATCGCCCGCGCGGTGAAAACCGCCGCAGCCAAGGGAACCCTCGTACCGAAAGCGGCGGCCCCGGGCCAGGACCCCCTGACCTTCCTTTTCGACGGGCGCGCCGACGATTTGCGGGTGGCCTTCGAGCGCAGCGAGGAGGCGCAGCGCCGGGCAATGGAAGAGTTGTTGGATCTGATTGGGCCCCTATCGGTCGAGGCGCTCTGGCGGGTCGTGTGCGACAGTCAGCTGCGCCACGCCCGCAAGGCGGCGATGGCTGTTTTGAGCGGCAAGGGGGCTCCCGCCCGCGAGCGGGCGATCTCGATCCTGGAGGACCCTACCCAGAAGTGGTATCTGACCCGCAATGCCTTGATCCTCCTGCGCGATGTGGCTGTGGGCGCGGCGGACATCGCCCGGGTGCGCCCCCTGGTGAACCACGCCCACCCCCGGGTGCGCAACGAGGCCCTGAACACCTTGATCGCTTTGAAGGCTCACGAGGCCGAGGCGCTTTCCGTGAAGGCCCTGGACGACCCGGATGAAAAAATACGCTGGCGGGCCGCGAACGCCCTGGCGGAGCTCTCCCCGCTCTCGGCGGAGACCATGGACCGGCTGTTGACCCGCCTGCGCACCGAGCCGCCCGCGGACAAGGCCCTGGCCGAGCGGCACATGCGTTGGACGGCCCAGCTCATCCAGGCCCTGGGAGGCATGAAATCCTTCCACGAGCCGCAGCGGGTCGAAGCGGCGATTCTGGAAATTGCAGAAAAAGCGGCGGGCCGCCGGAAGAGTCTCCTGCAGCGGCTGCGCAAAGCCGAGGAACCCGATGACTCCGCCCTCTTGGGGGTCGTCATCTCCGCGCTCGGCGCCATCGGCACCCAACCCGCCGCGGCGTTCCTGGCCCGGACCTGCGAGGGAAAGACCGCCCAGGCGCCGGCCGCCCGCAAAGCGCTGGACCTCCTGCAGGCGCGCCTGGCGGCCGGTTAGGCGCCCGCGGCGGCCCGCTTGGCATAGCCGGCGGCCTCCAGGCCGGCGACGCAGCCCTCCCCCACGGCCTTGGCCACCTGCCAGGGCGGGCCGGTGATGTCGCCGGCCGCGTAGACCCCGGGCACGTTGGTCTCCATCTTCTTGTTGGTCTGGATATATTTCATCTCGTCGTCCAACCGGACCCCGAGCAGGCCGGCCAGGCCCATGACCCCCTTGGCCCCCAGCTCGATGAAGACCCCCTGGACATCGAGGCGCCCGCCCTCCTCGAGCACCACCCCCTCCACCGCCTCCAGGCCGAGAATCTCTTTCACCCCACTGTTCTCCCGCAGCCGCACGGCGCTCTGCCGCACCGCGGCGGCCAGGGCCGGACCGACATCGAGCTGCCGGCAGACGAGGTGGACCGTGCGGGCGTAATCCAGCAGGGTCAGGGCCCCGCTCGCCGCCGCGCTGCCGTCGCCTACCACGGCGACATCCTGACCCTTGTAAAAGTTGCAGTCGCACTCGACGCAGTAGCTCACCCCCCGGCCGAGGAGCTCCTTTTCCCCCGGCACCCCCAGGCGGTTGCGGGCCGTGCCGGTGGCGATGATCACGGCGGCGGCGCTGATCTCGCGGCCGCTCTCGAGCT
>JBFYWX010000195.1:0-3343 GCA_041310825.1 Desulfobacteraceae bacterium
CGAGGACGTGCTTTTTCTCGGACAAATGGCCATTCAGGGGGAGCGCGGCCTGCTGCTTCTGCCTTCCGACTGGCTGCTGCGCCTGCGGCACAACCCGTTTTACGCCTACCTGGAGGAACGCGTGCTGGCGTGGCTGGCCGAGGCCGGCAGCGATGGCGCCGAAAGCCCGGGTGGGGCGCGAACGCCCCAGCCCTAAAAAAACCCCCGGGGCCGCTTGCCCGAGGAGCATTTGCGCCTTAATGTCTGAAATTATCCTGAAAGAAGTCGATCCGGGCGCCAAGGCGGCTGCCTGCTTTTCCTAACGGCAGTCCGGTCCCAAACCGACCGTCGTGCAAACGGAAGTTTCCAATCGCACCATAACCCAAAACAAAGAGGAGAAGATCATGGCGCAACTTGTGGTAATCGAATTTCCCGACGAGGCCATCGCATTTGAGATGCGGGCGGAACTGGCCAAGATGCAGAAAGAGTACCTGATCGAAATGGACGACGTGGTGGTCGTCACCAAGAACGAGAAGGGCAAGGTCAAGCTGCATCAGGCCGTCAATTTGACCCTGACGGGTGCCGCGGGCGGCAGCTTTTGGGGCATGCTGGTCGGCCTGATCTTTCTCAACCCGCTGCTGGGGGCCGCCGTGGGCGCCGGCGCCGGTGCCATCAGCGGCAAACTGACGGACATCGGCATCAGCGACAAGTTCATGAAGGAGTTCAGCGAGGCCTTCACGCCCGGGTCCTCGGCGCTTTTCCTGCTGTTCCGCAAGGCCACCCAGGACAAGGTCCTGGATCGCCTGGAAAGCTTCAAGGGCAAAGGCAAAGTCCTGAAGACCTCCCTCAGCACGGACGACGAGGAGATGCTGCGCAAGGTGATCGAAGGTTGAATCCCCGCAGCCTCAGGTACGAAACCCCGCAAGCTGGTTTTTGCGGGTGCGTGACGGGGCGCTAAGATCCACAGCCAGCCGTCCTTCCGGTTCCGCCCCCGGGCCAAGCTCCGGGGACGGCGCCGGAATCCAGTGTTCCAGGGGAGCCCGGACCCCGTCCGGGAGGATGATGCTTGGCCGATTGAACTGCTGGCCCTGGCGTCTTGTGAATTCCAAAAAGCGAATCCTTAACCCTTCTTGATGAGGAACCGTATGAAGCCCGAAATAACGACTGACAGTCTGCAGCCAACGCAAACCGATCGTGTCGCCAGAGCGTTCTTGCGCTTCGGCCAAGGTGGTTTCTGGTCGCTGGTCCTGATGTGCGCGATCCCTGTCATCATCATGCTCTACACCTTCATTTTCTCGGACAGGCCTTCCGGCACCCACCGCTCCGGACTGCCCTTCATGCAGTTACTTTCCACCATGGGTTTGGCGCTTCTGATCTTCATCACCTATTGGTTTTACCGCTACATCCAGATCGGCAAGCGCCTGCAGGCACCAGGGGCGGAGCTGAACGAAACCTCCCTGCGCCGAAGCGTGGGGACGGGACTGGCAGCGACGAGCCTGGCGCTGGTCTTCTCCTTCCTGGTGATGCTGTTTGAGGTGGGAACGCTGCTCTTCTACTTCCTGTCGGCGCCCCAGGCGGGCTTGCCCACCTTCCAGACCACGGTCGACGGGTTCGCCAGCTGGGTGTCGGCGGTGGACATGATCAACCTGCTGTCCATGGTGATGACCCTCGGGGGTGAGGTATTCGCCATCATCTTCGGCCTGCTGTTGCTCTACCGGATTCCGAACACGATGCCGGAATGCGCCGGCCCCCTTGAAACGCGGCCTTGAGGAGGGCACGCAAGGGGTAAGCCCAAAAGCCGCCGGTGGTCATTCGCGTGCCGGAACATGCCGCCTCAAGGGTGAGGGCACTTTGCGAGGAAATGCGGTAGAGGTCATTTAACCCATAAATTCAGGGGCTGCCCCCTCGACCGACTTTCAAGTTTATTCCCATTTTTCCAACCTACTGCCAAAGGAGGCTGGTATGTTCACCGAGATCGATATCGACGAGGCCACCGCGCAGTCTGCCGTGTCCACCGGCCATCTGCCGCCGGAACAGGAAGTGGGGACCCTGATTGAAGAAGCCTACCAGCGCTACAAATCCCTGGATGAAGGCAAGGTTGCGGACTATATACCCGCCCTGGCCCGCACGTCGCGGGAACTTTTTGGCGTGTGCGTGGTCGGCATCAACGGCCGTGTCTTCGCCGTTGGGGATACGGCGCACGAATTTTCGATCCAGAGCGTGTCGAAGCCTTTCGTATTCGCTCTCGTATCCCAGGCGGTAGGCTGCGAGGAGGCGCGCCGCAAGATTGGCGTAAACGCCACCGGGCTGCCCTTCAACTCGGTGATGGCGGTCGAGTTGAATGCGGACCGTACGATGAACCCGATGGTGAACGCCGGGGCGATCGCCACCACCAGCCTCGTGCCGGGCGAGACGGCCGAAGCCAAATGGCGGTTCATTCAGGAGGGGTTGTCCCGTTTTGCCGGCCGCACGCTTGCGATCGACCGGGAGGTGTACGAGTCGGAGGCAGCCACCAACCAGCGGAACCGCGGCATCGCCAAGCTGCTGGAGGGATATGGCCGGCTCTACTTCGATGCGCTGGAGTCGACCGATGTCTACACCAAGCAGTGCTCCCTGAACGTGACGGTCAAGGACCTGGCGGTGATGGGCGCCACCCTGGCTGACGGCGGGGTCAATCCGCTGACCAAGGAGCGCCTGGTCGACGGCGCCATCGCCAAGCGGGTACTTGCGATGCTGGCGACCGCCGGTCTCTACGAGCGCTCCGGCGACTGGCTGTACGAGATCGGGCTGCCCGGAAAGAGCGGGGTGAGCGGCGGCATCGTCACCGTGTCGCCGGGCAAAGGCGGCCTGGGCACCTTCTCCCCGCTGCTGGACGGCGCCGGGAACAGCATCAAGGGTCAGCGCGTCACCAAATACCTGTCGGAACGGCTGGGACTCAATCTCTTCGCCTCGAAGCCCGCCGTTTCATCCGCACGCCCGGAGCCCGTACCCACGGTGCGCAGTTAGCAGGACGCCCGGGCAGGATAGAACCCAACCCGCAACCTGAGGATGAATGCCATGACGACCAGAACCGGTACAATAAACAGAACTGAGTCGGAAACACGGGAATCCTGGCTGCCGATGATCGCGATCGCCCTCGGCCAGGCGCTGATGTCCTTCAACGTGGCCTCGCTGCCGGTCGCACTGAGCGGCATGGTAAACAGTTTCAACGTGCCGCCGACCACGGTCGCCACCGGGATCGTAATGTACTCGCTCGCCGTGGCGGGTTTCGTCATGCTCGGCGCCAAGTTGAACCAACGGTTCGGGGCCGTCGTCATCTTCCGCGCCGTTGTGATCCTGTTTGGCGGGGCGCAGGTGCTGATGA
>JBFYWX010000235.1:0-3876 GCA_041310825.1 Desulfobacteraceae bacterium
ATGAGCTGGCGGAACTGGTGCGGGTAGAGGCTCTGGGCGCCGTCGGACATGGCGTGGTCCGGGTCGTGGTGGACCTCGATCATCAGTCCGTCCGCGCCCGCCGCCACGGCCGAGCGCGCCATTGGGCTCACCTTCTCGCGCATGCCGGTCGCGTGGCTCGGGTCGACGACGATGGGCAGGTGGGTGAGTTTTTTCAGCACCGGGATGGCGGAGAGGTCCAGAGTGTTGCGGGTGTAGGGCTCGAAGGTCCGGATGCCGCGCTCACAGAGAATGACCTGGCGGTTGCCCTCGGAGAGAATGTACTCCGCGGACATGAGCCACTCCTCGATCGTCCCCGCGAGACCGCGCTTGAGCAGGACGGGCTTGCCCATGCGGCCCACGCACTTTAGAAGCTCGAAATTCTGCATGTTGCGGGCCCCGATCTGGACCACGTCGATGTACTTCATCATCAGGTCGGCCTGGGACGGGGAGGTCATCTCGGTCACCACCCCGATGCCGAGGGTTTCGCGCACTTCGGCCAGGATCCTCAGCCCCTGCTCTTCGAGCCCCTGGAAGGAGTATGGCGAGGTGCGCGGCTTGAACGCCCCGCCGCGGAACAGACAGGCCCCGGCCCGCTGGACCTCGCGCGCGATGGTCAAGGCCTGCTCCAGGCTCTCGACCGCGCAGGGACCGGCGATGACGGAGATGTTCTCCCCGCCCATCACCACGTCCCCCACGCGCACGTGGGTGTCCTGCGGGTGCATCTCGCGGCCGACCAGCTTGTAGGGGGTTTTGACCCGCACGACCCGGGCCACCCCGGGGATACGGCGGATCTCCTCATCGCTGCAGCCGGGCTTTCCGAGGATTCCGATCCGCTCGCAGTCGGTCGCCGGCAAGTCCCGGCAGTCGCAGCGGGCGGCCTTGAGCTTTAAGATCAGATCGATCTTGGCCTCGGGTGCCAGTTCCTTCTCCAGTTCTACGATCATGGGGTGGGTTCTCCTTGATTACCCGCAATGTTTTAAGTGCCCAAAAAGAAAGGCCCCGAGACGAAGTCCTCGGGGCCTTGTCGACCGGACTCCGGACGGACCGCTATCGGTCCATCCGGGGTGATTGTCTCAGGGGTGTTTCTAACGACCCGGATGGACGCTTCTAAACCACCACCAGCAAAAGAAGCGTCCCATGATTTTATTTTTCCGTCGAAATGCGACTGCTGGCTGATCATTTAGATGGTTTGGGTGCGGCTGTCAAGAAGGAAGTTGGGCACCGGCCGCTTTGACCGCACCGGGTGGAGCCGTCTTTACAATCCCCCGCATATAGTTACCTTGAAATTGTATTTTCGAAAAGAATTCAGGCGCCATTCACCTATAAACGTATGGAGCTGGCATCATGAGCAATGCCCATAAGATCATCATTCCGGCCGATCCCGAAGCCGTTTCCAAGCTGAGCCCGAGCGAATTCCCCGCGGAGCTGCCGATTCTGCCGCTGCGCAACACCGTGGCCTTTCCCTTCACCATTCTGCCGCTCTCGGTCGGCGTCGAGCGGTCGGTCAAGCTCGTCGAAGATGCCCAGCAGGGCGACCGGCTGATCGGGCTCGTCGCTATGCGTTTGCCGGAAATCGAGGAGCCGCTCCCGGGCCAGGTGCACGAGGTGGGGACGATTGCGCGTATCGAGCGCGTCGCGAAGACCGCCGAGGGCACCCTCAACGTGATCGTGCACGGCCTGGAGCGGTTCAAGGTCGACTTCTGGACCGCCGACAAACCCTATCTGCGGGCCAAGATCCACGTCACGCCCGATATATCCGCCGCGGATCTTGAAACCGACGCACTGCAGCGCAGCCTGCTCGAGGTCGCCCAGGAGGTCGTCTCCCTTTCGCCGAATTACCCCAAGGAGGCGGGGGCGTTCCTGGCCCAGATCAAGGATCCGCGCTACCTCGTCTATCTCGTCGCCAACTACGCCGGCCTGGAGATGGCCGCCGCGCAGGAGATCCTGGAGGCGGGCGATCTCAAGTCCAAGCTGCGCGCCCTGATCGCCCATCTCAGCCGTGAGAAGGAGGTGCTCTCGCTGGGCCGCAAGATTCAAAGCGAGGCGCGCGAGGGGATGGAAAAGGCCCAGAAGGATTATTACCTGCGCCAGCAGCTCAAGGCGATTCAGAAGGAGCTGGGGGAGCCCGACGAGTCGGACTCCGAGTCCACCGGGTATGCCGAGAAAATCGAAAAAGCCGACCTGCCCCCCGAAGCCCTGAAAGAGGCCCGACGGGAGCTGAAGCGGCTGGAGGGGATGTCGCCGCACGCCCCGGAGGCCTCCATCATCAAGACCTACCTGGACTGGTTGATGGACCTGCCCTGGGCGAAGACCAGCGAGGACAAGACCGAGATCGATCATGCGCGGGTGGTTCTGGACGAGGACCATTACGGCCTGTCGGACGTGAAGGAGCGCATCGTCGAGTACCTGGCCGTGCGCAAGCTCGTCGCCGAACGCGGGGTCAAGGCGGGATCGGACACCGAAAAGGTGTCCGAGGCCATGGGGGCCATCCTCTGCTTCGCTGGCCCCCCGGGTGTCGGCAAGACGAGCCTCGGCAAGAGCATCGCCCGGGCCCTGGGCCGAAGCTTCACCCGCATGAGTTTAGGCGGGCTGCGGGACGAGGCCGAGATCCGCGGCCACCGGCGGACTTACATCGGCGCCATGCCGGGGCGCATCATCCAGGCCATCAAGCGCGCCGGCACCAAGAACCCGGTCTTCATGCTGGACGAGGTGGACAAGATCGGCATGGACTGGCGCGGGGACCCGAGCAGCGCGCTGCTCGAGGTGCTCGACCCCGCTCAGAACCATGCCTTCCGGGACCATTACCTGGACGTGGACTTCGACCTGAGCGACGTCATTTTCATTACGACCGCGAACCAGCTCGAAACCATCCCGGCCCCGCTCCGGGACCGCATGGAGATCATCGGCCTCGACGGCTACACCGAGCACGAGAAGCTTCAGATCGCCAAGCGGCACCTGATCCCCCGTCAGCTCAGGGCGCACGGGCTGAAGGAGGACGAGATCACCTTCACCGACGACGCGGTGCGCAAGCTCATCCAGGACTACACGCGCGAGGCGGGCGTGCGCAACCTGGAGCGGCAGGTCGGGGCCATCTGTCGCAAGAGCGTTGTGCGCATCGTCGCCCAGCAATGGTCCCACGTGGTGGTGACCGAGGAGCTCGTGCGCGAGCAGCTCAAGAAGGAGAAATTCGAGGCCGAGCGCTCCGAGCAAATCGAGATCCCGGGCATCGCCACCGGCCTGGCGGTGACGGCGGTGGGCGGGGACATTCTCTTCGTCGAGGCGACCCGCATGAAGGGCAAGGGCGGTCTCACCCTGACCGGCCAGCTCGGCGATGTGATGCGCGAGAGCGCTCAGATCGCGCACAGCTACGTCCGCTCCAAGGCCGAACGGCTGGGGATCGCCGCCGATGCCTTCGAGTCCACCGATGTGCACCTGCATGTCCCGGCCGGCGCGATCCCCAAGGACGGCCCTTCGGCGGGGGTGGTCATGGTGATGGCCGTGGCGAGCCTTTTCAGCGGGCGCACCGTGCGCGGGGACGTGGGTATGACCGGCGAGGTCACCCTGCGCGGCCGGGTGCTGCCGGTGGGCGGGGTCAAGATGAAGGTACTCGCCGCCCACCGGGCCGGTTTGACCACCGTGATCCTTCCCCGGCGCAACGAGAAGGATCTTGAGGATCTGCCGCCGGAGGTCCGGGAGGGGCTGCGGTTCGTTCTGGTGGAGCGGATCGACGAGGCCCTGGACGTCGCCTTCGGGGCAGAGTCAAAACCCGAACAAATCTATGGCCAAAATGAAAAAATGGGGGTATAGACGCTATCCAGTGATGCACTGCCGAGACCCGCAGTGCGCTGAGTAAAA
>JBFYWX010000272.1:0-7137 GCA_041310825.1 Desulfobacteraceae bacterium
GTCATTCATTTTTCCAACCAGCCGCCCCCGCCCGGGGTGAAGGTCATCGATGCGATCGAAGAGGCGCCCTATGATGCGGCCGCAGACCGCCGCCGCCAGGAAGAGGACCGCCGGGCGCGGCAGGAGTTCGAAAAGCGGAGCCTCGAGGAGCGCCAGGCCGCCCTTGCCGCCCGCGAGCGTGAGGCGCAGCTCAAGCTCCAGGAGGCCGAGCGCCTGCTGGAGCAGTCCCGTCCGCTGACCGACCCGGATGAGGATTGCGACGACGAGTATTTTTTCCGGTACGGCAGCTGCGGGTCCGGCCTGATCATCCACCGTAATTCCGGCCGCTCCGGCCCCCGCGACCTTTACCGCGGGGTCTACCGCGACAACAACAACCTCTACTACAAGAGACCCGACCACCGGCCCGGACCCGGCACCCGGCCGCCGCCGGGCGACCCGTCCCGCCCCAGGCCGCGTGATGCGAAATCCGCCGTCAGGAGCGAAAAAGCGCCTTCTGCTGCCGGCGAGCCCGAGAATCCGGTCCCGTCCGGCCCGGCCCCAGGTCCGTCCCGAAAAAGGTGAGGGGCTCCTCCCGCCGAACGTCAGAAGAGGGCGGGCTGGTCCCCCTGGGCGTTTTTGAGCGTGGCGTTGAACAATTCCACCCGGCGTTTCAAACTTTCGACCGTATCGGGATGCGCCAGCTTCCAACGATAGAGCTCGTTTTGGAGGAGTCGGCCGTCTTCCGCCAAGGCTTGGATGAGTTGCTCCCGTGCCGGCTCCCAGAGCAGGTAGGTCTCCTCGGGCAGGAGCGCGACCCGTCGGAAATGCCAGCGGCAGTAGGCCCGCCACCAGGGGGATTCCGCCTCGGCATTGGCGACGGAGCCCTCGTAGTAGAAAAGGGACCACTCCAGCTGGTGCAGTGGGATGTGCAGGTCGCGGGCGACGTCCCTCAGCGCGCGCTGGCCCTCGGCGGTATGCCGGTCGAACACCACCCAGAACGGAAATCCTTCTTCAAGGGGCGGGGCCGGCGGAGCGGCGGGGGGACATGTGGTGAGGGCGAGGTAGGCCGCTGCCATGGCGACCGCGCGGTCATGCGGTCGGCCCGAGTCCCGGAGGCGAAAAGCGCTCTCGATCAAGGCCTTTTGATCTCCGCCGGCCGCCTGCTCAATACCCCAGCCCCAGAACCCGCTTGGGCGGCGGATCCCCCGGGCCAGCCAGCGCAGCGGCTTGTCGTCGGAACGCCCGTCCAGTATGGTGGTGTCCCCTTTGTCCAGCGCATAGGCCAGCAACCCCAGACCGGTGGCGTCCCGGTTTTTTTGATGGACCGCCAACCGAATGAGGGCGGCGACGTAGCTGTGGATCCCTTTGGTGAACAGCAGTTCGGCGCCCAGCGGCCAACACTCGGCAAAGACGACCGCCGCCGTGCGGGCTTTGAACCACGCCACCGCTTCGGCCCCCATGCGTTCGATCAGCGCACTGGTGGTGAAGACCCATTCGGAGTGGCCCCGCCGTGCCGCCTTGTGCAGCAGCGAGCGGTAGCGATCATCTACGCGAAACCCCTCATTCATAGGACCAGAAAGGTGGTTGAAGGCCTTGAACGAAAACGCGTTCAGCCGGCTGGGGGTCAAGCGGCGGGGAAACGGATAGAGGAGGAACTGCCCCGTGTAACGTTTCGTTTTTCGTTGTCTCTTTACTCATGCCGCGCAATGAAAAGCGGCTTCAAACCCTGGGCAATCTTTTTGACCTCCTTTTGAGATTGTCCAGGCCGTTCCGCCACTGCAAAGTGGTTTGTTCTCTCCTCCTCTCCTCAAGGGGTGGGTTCCGCATGGAGCCCGCCCCTTAATTTTTTGGAAACGCTGCGTATTCGGGTTGGTGCGACCCCGCTCCCCATTGCCTCCCCCTGCGCTCCAGGAAACGGGCAGGAGGGCAGAGGTTCATGCGTTTGGGTCGCACACTTCCTTTTCGGAGCTGACCCCGCTGTTGAGCAGGTCCGCAAAGGTGATCTGATTGAGACGCG
Organism: Desulfobacteraceae bacterium; assembly: GCA_041310825.1. GTDB lineage: Bacteria > Desulfobacterota > Desulfobacteria > Desulfobacterales > SpSt-501 > SpSt-501. The sequence continues at coordinate 1,997 of JBFYWX010000272.1, forward strand.
AAAACATCGCTTGGGAGGCTTCCATCCACACGAAGCGCGTGACACATGCGTCGATGCGCTTGCAGTGATCGGAGTTTTTTGAGCATCCGGTGAAAAAGGCGCCGCCCTCCAATAGGGCGACGACCTCTCCCACCGTGATTTTTTCAGGGGGGCGGGACAAAATGTGCCCCCCCTTCGATCCGCGGAAGCTTTGAATGTAGGCGGCGCGCTTGAGAGGGCGAATGATCTGCTCGAGGTATTTCAGGGAGATCGATTGGCGCCGGGCGATCTCGCCGAGTTGGATCGGGCCTTTGCCGTAGTGCTGGGCCATGTCCAAGATCAGTCGCGTGCCGTAACGGCTGCGGGTGGAAAGCTTCATGGGGAAAGACTCCGTTGGGGGAAATCCGCCGAATTCCAGCCTGGGGCGGACTTCACCGTATAGAATTTCCCTCAACCCGTCAAGCGGGAAAGGCCGCCCTTCACCCTGCCCCAGATTCGGGCCGCGATCGCGGCTGCCTGCTTGAAAAGCGGTTCCCGGATTCGGACTTCTAAAAAGAGATTCCCGTCGCGCCCCCCATGGCGACCGGGTTCGCCCATGCCGGCCAGTCGGATGCGCTGGCCTGTGCGGATGCCGGAGGGGATGCGGACGATCAGTTTTTTGGAGCCCTGCCGCCGGAAGTAGGCATAGGGGCCACCGCTCGCGGCGAGAGCGGCCGAAAGCGTGATGCGGTCGTGGATGTCGGCGCCGTCGCATGGCAGTCGGCCTCGGCCGAAACCCTGAAGCGCCTGCCGTGCGATTCTTGTAAAAAGCCCCGCCGGCGGGGTCCCGGAGCCGATGGGCCCCACGAGGCGGCTGAAGCCGAACACGCGGACCCTGACTCCCGGGCGCTTGAACTCGAACCCCTGGTAGGATTGCCCGTAGACGTCCCGGAATATCTCATCCACCCCCCGGACGCCGAAGGCCCGGGCCATCTCCTCGAACACGGCGTTGATGTCCGAGCCGCTGAAGATCTCCTGCTCGGTGCGGTGGCTCCGGTAACGGGGCTGCGCGGCGGAGCCGAACTGCAATCGCAGGGCGTCGTACTCGCGGCGCTGGGCCGGGTTGGACAAAACGGCGTAGGCTTCGTTCACGCGCTTCATGGCCTCGACCGCTGCGGGGTTCTCGCGGTTGCGGTCGGGGTGATGCTCGAAGGCCTTGCGCCGATAAGCCTCCTTGATCTCCTTCGCCGTGGCCTGGGCGGACACACCCAGAACGCAATAGTAGTCGGCCGTGGACGTCATGGGTCGGCTGCCTTATTATTGTTTTGATCTTTAATGCCAACATCCAACGATAGACATGCTGGAGGGCCGGTGAAAGATACGAAAGAAACGACATGCCCCGGAGTGGATTTCAAATGCCCTGAATGCCGGCGCCCGCTGAGTGTGCCCCGCACCCGGTCCGATGCGGGGCAGGTGCTCGTCTGCGGCGGCTGCGGCCGGCGCTTTGAGTGCGACGAACTGCCGCCGGCGCCGTCCAAAGACTGAACCCGTTCGCGACCGCAGGGGTCGATTCCCAGATGATCCGGCCGCGCCGGTCGGAACCCCATCTCCCCACCCTCTTCACAAAGGAGTGCGGGGGTGTTGTCTGGCCGTAAGTCTGTAACCCGCTGACGCCCTAAAGCCCCGCGATACGCCCGGTGGCAGCGAAGTGCGAGATGACGAGCCACGCCCGCACATCGAACTTGAGGGATGGGTCGCGGCACAGCCGCTTTGCCTCATTCGGCGCGACGAACATCACCGCAATCCGCTCCGTGGGCTCCTGAGACCCGGTGCTGACCTCACCGTCGCACTCGACAAAGACCAGACAGACCGATTCGTCGGTCATGCCGGCGGATGAATAGAGGGGCGGACTGGTGTCCAGAATGCGGACCACCGACAGTCCGGTTTCCTCCTTTAGCTCCCGGCGGGCGGCCTGTTCGATGCTCTCGCCGGCATCCACTAGCCCCGCCGGGAACCCGACTTCGTCGCCGGCGAGCGTCACCCGGTATTCGCGGATGACCACCAGCTTTTTGCGACGGCGGTGATACGCCGCAATGATCACGGCATCCGGGGATTCGAACCCGCCGCTCGCGCAGCGCGGGGCCGGGCGGCGGGTGGCGAGGGTCCATGCACGCGGTTTCGGGCCCCTGAGGTGATAGGTGACCCGGAACAGATTCAACCACGGTGCGTCGGTCAGCTTTTCCACTCCGATGATCTTCATGGCCGGCCTCTGTGGCCAGTCGTAGCGGAGGGCCTTACCGTTGTCAACCCACCACCGCGGACGGGGTGGCGTTGAGGAGTATCAAGTTTTGGCCGAAAAGGCCGATACTCACCCAATCGTGAACTCTCCCAAAATCATCGCGGTAACGGCGAAATCGCCACCGGTTGCGACACGGATGGCCCCAGCTCCAAACAACGCAGCGGTGCTGAACCGCGAGAACCAAAACAGCGTGGATGCCGTCTCCGAAAAACGCTTCCCGCCCGAGCGCCGGCGCAGCGCCTTCCCTGCCCTGCGATATGTTTTCTTCGGCGGCCGGCGGCGTCGGGTGCGCCGCGCCGAGGACCGCTGGCAGATCGTCATATTGGACCGCTATCCCGCCGGGCTTCTCGCGATCATTGTCGGCATCCTGTTTCTGAGTCTGATGGATGCCTTCCTGACGCTCAACCTGATCGAACACGGCGCCACTGAAATCAACCCCGTCATGAACTATTTCCTCGATAAGGGCCCCACCGTGTTCACCGTCGCCAAGTATACGATCACCAGCGCGGCGGTGATCATTTTCGTCCTGGTCCGCAACAGCGTCATCCGCGGGAGCCGTTTCCAGACCGAGCGTCTTTTCACCTTCGCGCTGGTCTGTTTCGCGATCGTCGTGGTCTGGCAGTTCGTGTTGATTTTCATGACATCCTGTCGCAGCTTGTTTCCGTGCTGAAGGCGGCCCGGAGGTGGGTCCCCACACTTGGCCGCAAGGACCTGGACGCTCATGACGCGCGTGCTGCTGGTACAACTGCCGATTCCCCGGCAGAATTTCGCTCGAAGGACCGGCAACATCCCCCTGGGGGCTGCCTGCCTGAAGCAGGCGGCGCGGGAGTTGCCCGGCGTGGCGGTCGAGATCCTGCCCGAGAGCCGGGTGTCCTATCTCGGCGATGCCGCCCTGGTGTCGCTCATCCGTGGTGCGCGCCCCGATGTCATCGGTTTCAGTGTGTTCAGCTGGAACATCGAGCGAAGCCTCTACGCGGCCGAGCAACTGAAGGCGATGCTTCCCTCGGCCCGCATCGTTTTCGGCGGGCCCGAGGTCACCCCCGACAACCCGTTGGTGGGCTCCCCGCATGTGGACTTTCGTGTCTGCGGCGAGGGCGAGCAGGTGTTTCGCCGGCTGCTGACGGAGCCCGGTTTCTGGGCGCAGGGCCACGCCGCCGAGAACGCCGGGGACATCTTCCGCCGCGCGCGAAGCCCTTATATCGACGGGCTGCTCGAGCCGGCGGTCGAGCGCCTGATGCTGCTCGAAACCCAGCGCGGATGCCCCTACCGCTGCGGCTTCTGCTACTACAACAAGTCCCGTAACGGGCGCGCGACCGCGGAGCCGGAAAACCTGCTTAAGGCCGTTCGCTGGGCGATGGGGCACGACGTCGGGGAGATCTACCTACTGGACCCTTCCCTCAATTCGCGGCCGGGCCTGCGCGAATTGCTGGCCGAGATCGCCCGGCTCAACCCGCAGAAGTCCCTGCGCTTCATCAGCGAGATTCGGGCCGAGGCGATCGACGCGCGGCTGGCCGATCTGTTGGCGGCAGCCGGTTTCACCTGGTTGGAAATCGGACTGCAGAGCACCAACCCTCAGGCGCTCCAGATCATGAGCCGGCCGACACGCCTGGATCGATTCCTCCGGGGGGTCGAGCACCTAAAACGGCGGCGGATCACCCCCAGCATCGACCTCATCCTCGGGCTGCCGGGCGATGACCTTGCCGGGTTCATGCGCAGTGTGGACTTCGTGGCCGACCACGGCCTGACGGAGGATGTGCAGATATTCCCGCTGGCGGTCCTGCCCGGCACCCGCTTCCGTCGTCGCCGGCGCGAGTTGGGCCTGCGCTGCGAAACCCATCCGCCCTACACGGTCACCGCCACCCCGTCCTTCGCCCCGGAGGACTTTCTCCTGGCCTACGACTACGCCGAAACCCGCCTGGACGCGGTGTTCTTCCCGCTGCCCGACCTGGAGGTATCCTGGCGCCTGGGGGCCGGTGGTGATTTCCGCAAGGCAACCGACCTCCGGGTGCGCCTGGGGGAGAGCGCGGGGGTGGCCAAGCTGATGCTGAACCGCGCGCGGCCGGAGGAGGAGATTCGCCGCTTGTCCCGCCGGCTCACCCAACCCTACCAGGTGCTGGTGGGCCCGGGACTGCGGGATAGCGGCCACCTCGCGCGGGCCCTTCAGATCACCTCCGCGGAAAACCCTTTCACGCCGTTCGAGGTGGTCTTCTTCGAGCCGGCCGAGCTCCCGCGGACAGCGGACCTGCTGCAGGCGTTGAAGCTGCGCCGCCCGCATTTTCTAGATGGGGACCTGCGGTATCTTTTTCCGCGGCCTGGAAACCGGGCGGTCCTCTTCACCCTGGTGTCCGCCGACCGTCGAGTGCGTTTCCGGCGCGACATGCAGCGGCAGGTCTATTGGTGGCGGGGGCGGAGGCTGCCGTCGCTGAAAGAGCTCGCGGATCTTGGCGATCTGGACGGAGTCTTGATCGACAGCCCGGTGCCGTTCGCGGCGGGGTGCGCCTGGCAGGACGCCCATGGCCCGGCGGCCGCCGCGGAATTTCACATCGGCTTTGCCGAGGTTGAGCTTCAGATGCGCTGGCTGCTGCGGACGTGCCCGGACGAGTACGTCCCGAAGGTCATGCAATGGATGGCTGAATAGCGCCTGCACCGCTGGCAGGCCCCCGGTCGGTGGGTTGACGCGGGGGCGTTCGAAATTATCATTCAGCGCGTAACCACGTACTCTTAAACGCGAGGTTCACCCATGCCGATCTACGAATACCAGTGCAAGGCCTGCTGCCATTGCTTCGAGGAACTGGTCTTCTCCTCGGACCCCTCCGTGCCTGCCTGTCCAAAGTGCGGCTGCGCCGACGTGCATAAGCTCATGTCCGCCGGGTGCGTGCGGGCC
>JBFYWX010000300.1:0-3481 GCA_041310825.1 Desulfobacteraceae bacterium
GAGGGAAACCGGCCTGCACTTCCAGGCGGGCCTTTTTTAAATGTCGCCACTATAACCGTTCATTTCCCCAAAGGCAAGCAAATAAATGCATGTGCCTGCAGATTTGATTTTATGCCCGGAAGGACCTACTTTCGACATGACCGATGGATGCGGACGTTATGGATACCCCGGCGCGGTTTTCCCGTCAACCGCAGGAGATCCCCATCTCCACCCGAAGCCGGCGCGGCGACCGGCCGGTTGTTATTCGATCCGCACCGGGGTCGGCCGGCCGCTGATCGACCCCTTTTCTTTGGTTGACAACCGCGAGGCGATCGGATAGAATTACTTTATTTTGTTAAATAACTAATAGTTATATCTGAATCCGAAGTGACACCGGTTTTCAGAGGAGCCTCGAGGTTATGGCCGGCTTGAATCGCGATCTCATCTTCATCCTCAAAATCGTGGCCAGCGGCCTGACGGCCGTCTTTTTGATTTTCTTCATATCGGCGCTGTCGGGCGAGGATCTTCTCAAGAACCACGGCGTCATCCGGGATCTGGAACGGATCAGCGCCGATATCGCCGCGGACTTGAACGGCGGAATCGACCGGCGGGTGCGTCAGTTGGGGGAAGCCCCGCAGAAAAACCCCTACCGCAAGTTTTACGCCGCTGAGCTCGCCAAGGAGATCCACGAGGTGGCCTACCTCACCGAGAAGCAGAAAATCATGTTCGACCAATACAGCGTGCGCGATTTCGAGGGCAAATCCAGGCGGCTGGTGGCCTATTCCGAAAGCGCCGACGTGCCGGGGCTGATGAGCGAGCTGGACATCGTCAAACGCGAGCTGAAAAACTCCGTCAACCTGATCGAAAACCGCCGCGACAAGCTGGCGCGCCAGCGGATGGCCTACCTGGCGCTGTTTTTCATCCTCTGGGCGGGCTTTACTTCTACTACGGCCGGGGGTTCGTTCGCTCGTGAGCAACCTTCACGCCCGCCGCCGGCGGGCCCGGCACCGTCCCTGAACCGGCGCGCACGACATGTACCTCAAACTCTACAAACTAAACGCCAAGCCCTTCCAGATCACCACGGACCCCAAGTTCCTGTGGCTGGGGGAGAAGCATGCCGAGGCGCTGGCGACCCTCAAGTACGGGATCCTCGAAGACAAGGGGTTTTTACTGCTCACCGGTGACGTCGGAACCGGCAAGACCGCCCTGATCAAACTGCTGATCAAGACCATCGACGTGGCGGCGGTCGTGGCCACCATCCCGGATCCGGGCCTGGACCCGGTGGACTTTTTCAACATCCTGGCCGAAGAATTGCGCATGGACCGCCGGTTCGCCACCAAGGGCGACTTCCTGATCCATTTCAAACAATTCCTGCTCAAGGCCTACGCCACCGAAAAAAAGGTGCTGCTCATCATCGACGAGGCCCAGCGCCTGAGCCATGAACTGCTCGAACAGATCCGGCTCCTTTCCAACATCGAACTCGAACACCGCAAACTGATCAACATCTTCTTCGTCGGTCAAACCGAGCTCAACAAGACCTTGATGGAGGAGCGCAACAAGGCCGTGCGCCAGCGCATCAGCGTCCACCATCACATCGAACCGCTCAACGAACCCGAAACCCTGGAGTACATCCGCCATCGCCTCAAGGTGGCCGGCAGCCGCAACGAGATTCTCAGCCCGGAGGCCATGCGGCGTGTGCACGCCTTTTCCTCCGGCTACCCCCGGTTGATCAACATCATCTGCGACCATGCCCTGCTGACCGGATACGCGGCCGGCAGGAACACGATCGACGTCGGGATCATCCGCGAGTGTGAAAAAGAGCTGCGGCTGCCCGAATTCCGGAACGCGGCCGATCCCTCCGCCCCTGCCACGGATTCCGTTGCGCCGCCGGCACCTGCGCCCGTCGCCGACGCTTCAAACCGCCGAACGGTCATGATTTTGATTTTCCTGCTCCTCGCAGGGTTCAGCGCGCTGCTTTTCTACCAGTTCCGGACCGACGCCTCCCGGCGCTGGTCGACCGAGGACATCGCTCCGCAAACCTACCGCGGACCGACCCCACCGCCGCATCCGGAAGAACCCGGCGGCCTCCCGGAACCGGCCACGCCGGCCCCCCCGGCGCTGCCCGACGTGGCGGCGGTCGCACCCGCCCCGGCGGCCCCGGAGGTGTCACCCGTGCCACCGCCCGCCTACCCGTTTGCCGCGGGCAAGGTCACCCTTTTCTTTCTTCACAACTCCAACGAGCTCACCCGCGAGGCCATGGGGGCGCTCGACCAGGTCGCCGACTTCCTCAAGACCCGCCCCGAGTTTCGAATCGACATCCGCGGCTACACCGACTCGGTGGGAACGCTCTCCTACAACTTGAGCGTTTCGCAGTTCCGGGCGAACTCCATCAAGAGCTACCTGGTCGGCAAGGGCGTCGCCGAGGGGAACATCACCGCGCTGGGAATGGGGCCCAAGGACCCGATCGCCTCCAACGAAACCCCGGCCGGGCGCGAGCAGAACCGCCGCGTGGAGATCCACCCCTCTCCGTAAGCCGGCACGCTCAGCACCCGAACCCGAATTTCCGCCGCAGCAGATCCGCCGTCATCGCGTTCACCGCCAACCGGCCCAGCTCCGCCGGCCCGACCCAGCGCGCATCGGCGGCATCCCCGCCCGGCCGCGGGGAACCCGCCAGGTAGTCGCCCACCAGGTCGACAATGACATAGTGGAAGCGGACCCGGCCGGCCGCGTCGGTCTCAATGACGTCAAAGCTGAAGCAGGGGGCCCCCGCCCGGATCTCGACCCCGGTCTCCTCCACGATCTCCCGTTCGGCCGCTTGCTGCAGCGTTTCGCCGATCTCGACGCTCCCGCCCGGGATGGCCCACTCCCCCTCGGCCGGCGCCTGCCCCCGGCGCACCAGGAGCACCCGGCCGTCTTTGAGCACGACCGCTCCGACGGCCACCCGCGGTCGATCCGGATACTGGTTTGAGTCCATGAAATCCCCGGCCCTGAACCCGTCGCCCCCCGGTGGGTGGACGGCTGGATCGGCTTGACAGCCGCAGCCTTTTCCCTTATCAACAAAATGATTTTGCGTCGCCGCCCCGGGCGCGGCGGCGTGAGGCGCCGCTACCGCCCACTCAACTACTCGGATGAAACCATGTCAATCCCGTCGAAACTGCCGGCCGTCAGCCTGACCATATTCACCGAAATGACCGACTTGGCGAACGCCCACGGAGCCATCAACCTCTCCCAGGGATTCCCCGAGTTCGACCCCCACCCGACGCTGCAGGAGCTCGTGCTGAAACACATGCGCGCCGGGCACAACCAGTACGCGCCGATGCAAGGGGTGCTGGCGCTGCGGGAGAGGATCAGCGCCAAGGTTCGTGATCTCTATCACGCGCCGTACGACCCCGCGACCGAGATCACCGTCACCGCCGGGGCCACGGAAGCCCTGTTTGCCGCCATCACCGCGGTGGTCCACCCCGAAGAGGAGGTCATCATCCTCGAGCCGGCCTACGACTGC
>JBFYWX010000420.1:0-3965 GCA_041310825.1 Desulfobacteraceae bacterium
AGGCCATCGACTCCCTCGGTAAACCCGCGGCTGATGTGGACTACTACGTCTGCTCGGTCTGCGGCTACACCTGCGAGAGCGAGGCCCCCGAGGAGTGCCCGGTCTGCAAGGCCAAGAAGAACGCCTTTCGCAAGGTTGATTGAGAGGTTCCGCCTGCGGCGGAAACCTCTGTGGGAGGGTCGACCATGAAGTGCCCGATATGCGGTTGCCAGGAGTTCTACGTCAAGGACTCGGATGACGCCTTCGAGACCCACGGGTTCAGCGTGGCCTCGGGTGCCGTACGCTTCGCCGCCGACGGGTCGCAGGGGCCGGTCCCCGAGACCGATGAGGCGACCGAGACTTACTGCGACCGGTGTTCCTGGCACGGCCGGTTAGGGGAGTTGAAGGGCAGCTGACCCCCCCGCAGCGACCATCATCGAACGAAACGCCGCCCCGCCGCGCGCAACACGGGGCGGCGTTTCGTTTGGGGGCACTGCGGTGCGAAAGAGGCTCACGGCGCTATAGGCGTTCCCCTCTTACGGGTGGCGGCCTTGAGGGCCGCGACCCGATCGCCCAGAATGGCCGGCAGCTCCGGGCGGCCCAGGTTCTCCTCGATCAACCGCTCGAAGGCGCTGCCGACCACCACCCCGTCGCAGACGGCGCTGAAGGCGGCCACCTGCTCCGGGGTCGATATGCCGAAGCCCACGCAGACCGGCAGCCGGGTCACGCGCCGCAGCGCCAGCACCTGGCGTTCGACCTCGGGCACGCTCACCCCCGCACTGCCGGTGACCCCGAGCTTGGAGACATGGTAAATGAACCCGGCGGCCGACGCGGCGATGGATTCAAGGCGTGCGGGCGGGGTGGTCGGCGCCGTGAGTCGAATCAGGCTGAGCGCGTTTCCGGGCCAGCGGGAGGTGAGCTCGGCGGACTCCTCGGGCGGCAGGTCCACCACGAGCACCCCGTCGGCGCCGGCGGCGTGTGCGTCGCGGTAAAAGGCCTCGGCGCCGTAGGCCAGGATCGGGTTGTAGTAGCTGAAGACGACGAGGGGGATTTCGGTGAACTCGCGAATCGCTGCCACCATGCCGATCACCTGCTTGAAGTCCATGCCGGCCGCAAGGGCGCGGGCTGAGGAGCGCTGGATGGCCGGCCCGTCGGCGGTCGGGTCCGAGAAGGGGACCCCGAGCTCGAGCAGATCGAGGCCGCCCCGGCACATCGCCCGAATGGCCGCGAGCGAGGTCGGCCGGTCCGGATCGCCGGCGGTGATGAAGCCCACCAGCGCCCTTTCGTTTTTCCCGGCCAGCTGTTCGAAGGTGCGATCGATGCGGTTCATGCGCCCTCCTTTGCGTTGGGCTGCAGGCGGGGGACCACGATCCCGAGGTCCTTGTCCCCCCGCCCGGAGAGGTTGACGACGATGATCTCGCGCGGGGAGCGGCGCGGCGCTTCGCTGAGGACCCAGGCCAGCGCATGCGCGCTCTCGAGCGCCGGGATGATGCCTTCCAGCCGGCAGAGGGCCTGGAAGGCCTCGAGTGCGGCGTCGTCCTGCACCGCTTCGTAGCGGGCGCGCCCGGTGTCCTTCAGCCAGGCGTGCTCGGGCCCGACCCCGGGGTAGTCCAGGCCGGCCGAGATGGAGTGGGCTTCGCGAATCTGCCCGCCGGGGTCCTGGAGCAGGTAGGACTTGGACCCGTGCAGGACGCCGATGCTGCCGGCGCCGAGCGCGGCGGCATGCCGTCCCGTCGGGATCCCGTGGCCGGCCGCCTCCACGCCCACGAGCTCCACTCCACGCTCGGCGAGAAACGGGTAGAACAGGCCCATGGCATTGCTGCCCCCACCCACGCATGCCGCAAGGCAGTCCGGCAGCCGGCCGGCGGCGGCGGCCAGCTGGCGCTTGACCTCCACCCCGATCACCTGCTGGAAATCCCGGACCATCATGGGGTAGGGGTGGGGCCCGGCCACCGAGCCGATGACGTAGAAGGTGTCGCTCACGGCCTCCACCCAGAAGCGCATGGCCTCGTTCATGGCGTCTTTCAGAGTGGCGGTGCCGCTGGCCACCGGCACCACCTCCGCCCCCAGCAGGCGCATGCGCTGGACGTTGGGCGCCTGGCGCCGGATGTCCTCCACCCCCATGAAGATCCGGCATTGCATGCCGAAGAGGGCGGCCGTGGTCGCGGTCGCGACCCCGTGCTGGCCGGCCCCGGTCTCGGCGATCAGCTTGCGCTTGCCCATGCGCCGGGCGAGCAGGCCCTGGCCCACGGTGTTGTTGATCTTGTGGGCGCCGGTGTGGGCGAGATCCTCCCGCTTGAGGAAGACGGCCGCTCCGCCTAAATGGCGCGAGAGCCGTTCGGCGTGAAAGAGCGGGGTCGGCCGCCCGACGTAGTCCTGCAGCAGCCGGGCGAGCTCCTGCTGAAAGTCCGGGTCGGGGGCGATGCGCCGGTAGGCCGCTTCGAGCTCCAGGATGGCCGGCATGAGGGTCTCGGCGACATAGAGCCCCCCGTAGGGGCCGAAGTGGCCGGCCGCATCCGGCATGCCGCCGTCTGAGGTCTTTGCCGAAATTTGGGGTGATGTCATGCGAATATCCTCCTGCGTGCGCCGGCGTCGCGGACGGCGGCAATGAAGTGTTCTACTTTTCCAAGATCCTTGCGTCCGGGCGCCGATTCGACGCCGGAGCTGACGTCCACGGCATCCGGGCCGGCCGCGCGGACCGCCCGGGCGACATTTTCAGGGGTGAGGCCGCCGGCCAGGATGACGGGGTGCCGGATGCCGAGATCGGCGGCCCGGCCCCACTGCCAGGCGAGGGCGTTGCCGCCGGGCAGCGCCCCTCGGCCGCATTCGACCAGGAAGGCCGATGCGGGGTAGTGCGGGGTCTGGTCGAAGCGCGGCTCGCGTTCGGCAAAAAGAGCCTTGATGACGAGAAGCCCCTCGCGCCGCAGGCGCTGAACCACCTGCGGCGGTTCGTTCCCGTGAAGCTGAACGGCGTGGATGCCGGTGCGGGACGCGGTCGCCATGATGGTTTCGAAGGCCGCGTCTACGAAGACCCCCACGCAGCGGACCGCCGACGGGAGGGCCAGGCGGATGGCAGCGGCGGTATCGGCCGACACCGCGCGCGGGCTTTTCGCGTAGAACACGCAGCCTACGACCACGGCCCCGAGCGTGGCGCAGGCCACCGCCTCCTCCACGCGCGTCAACCCGCAGACCTTGACCTGCACGGTCTCGGCCGGCGGCCGGCCCGCCGTTGGCTCGGCGTTCGGCTCGAGCGACGTCATTCATCCACTCCCATCAACTGTTTCAGAAAACCCGCCGGGTTTTCTGAACGCACCAGGCTCTCGCCGATCAGAAAGTTGAACACCCCCGCTTCCCGGTAGCGCACGATCTCCGCGCGGCGGCGGATCCCGCTGGCGGCGACCGCCACCTGCGCCGGCTGCAAGCGGGGCAGCAGGCGCAGGGTGCGGTCGAGGTCGGTGTCAAAGGAGCTCAGGTTGCGGTTGTTGATCCCGATCAGACGGGCCCCGGCCGCGGCGGCCGGGGCCAGGTCTTCCTCGGAGTGGATCTCGACCAAGGCGGTAAGGCCGAGCGCCGCGGTCAGCTCCGCCAGCTCGGCCAGCTCAGCACCCGAGAGGATCCGCACGATCAGAAGGATCGCATCCGCCCCCATGGCTGCGGACTCGTAGACCTGGTAGGGACAGAAGATGAAATCCTTGCGCAGAACGGGCAGGGGGCAGGCCTGCCGGGCGCGGGTCAGATCCTGCGGGGAGCCGCGGAAAAAGTCGGTTTCCGTGAGGACTGAGACCGCGGCTGCGCCGCCGGCGGCGTAGGCGGCCGCCAGGCCGGCCGGGTCCAGGTCGGCGGCGATCAGTCCCTTGGAAGGCGAGGCGCGCTTGATTTCGGCGATGATGTTGGCGCCCGATGGACCCGGCGACCGAAGGCGTTCGAAAAAGGGCCGGATGTCGCGACGCGCCTCGGCCGCCCGGCGCAGGCCGTCTTCCGGCAGC
>JBFYWX010000455.1:0-20878 GCA_041310825.1 Desulfobacteraceae bacterium
CGCAGATCAAAAGGGGCCCGGCTCCGGTACGGCTGGAGGTCGCCTACCGGCCCTTTGCTCCCGGGGACGGGGCGCTCGAAATGGAGAGCCGCTGGCTCCAGGAGATCTATCCCGGGCCGGACCTGCTGGCGGCCGCGCTGGGGCTGGCCGTGGGTGATGTCCGCCTGGTCAAACGCGGCAAACTCCGCGATGCCTACCGCGTGCGGGCCTGGGACCGGCGCCGCCGGCTCGTGTTCGAGACCGCCTTCACGCCGCGTGTGACGGCCTTCGACTATCTTCCGGGCCGCCCGGAGGAGGGAAAGGTCCACCCCGCCGCCGGGGGGATCCGGCTCTCCGCGAGCGGGCGCGTGGTCCTCGATGCCGACATCCCGACCGACCGGGAGGTGTTCTGGCGCCATTTCCAGACCCACTGGCTGCCGTCGCTGGAGAGCGCCATGCGCGCTCGGGCGGACGTGGCGCGGGCGGGCATGCTCACCGCCTTCTGGGAGGAGGTCCGCTTCGATGTCGCGATCGAGGAGAGCGACCTGCGTCTCGGGCTGGGGACGGAGCGGGTGGCCCCGATGGAGGCCCTGCACGAGGATCTCTATTTCGGGCTGCTCGACTTCTTCCGCGTCTTCGCCCGGGAGCATGGGCTTCCGGAATCGGTCGCTTTCGGCCGCATCCTCCCCCGGGTCTCGGCCAAGGCCGCGCGGGGAGGCCCCACCGTTCGCTGGCAGGCGCGACCCTTCACGGCCGGCGCGACCGCGGCCGGGCTGTCGGCGGGCAAGCGTCCGCCGGTCACTTCGATCGAATGGGAGAAGGGCCGGTGGCGCCTGGGATTCGGCTCGCCCGGTCCGATCGCGGCGGTGCTTCGGTCGAAGTCGCCCCGGCCCCGGCATGATGCCGCTGCCTTCACCCGCGTCCCGAAACCCGCCCCCCCGCCGCTCAACCGGCGGCTCACGGCCGTCGCCGTCAACGACTGGATCCGCCGCCTGGGGCGGCAGCCCCCGGTTAACGCGTGGCAGGCCGGGGTCTCCTGGCAGGGGCGGCCCATTCAGGCGGTGGAGGTCGCTCTCCCGACCGGGGACCTGCGCTCCGTCGCGCGGCTGCGCCTCGTGAAACCGACCCTGCTGTTGAATGCCCGCCATCACGCGAACGAGATCTCCAGCACGCATGCGGCGCTGCGGCTGGTGTGGGAGCTGGCCGCGACCGGCTGGGGCCGCCGGGCGCTCCAGCGGGTCAACGTGGCCGTCGTGCCGCTCGAAAACGTCGACGGCGTCGCCACCCTCGAGGCGCTCTTGCCCGGCGCCGAAGACCACAAGCTGCACGCCGCGCGCTACAACGCCCTGGGGGTGGAGTGGTACGCCGACTACTTCGCGGCCGAACCGCGCTTTCCCGAGGCCCGGGTCAAGCCGCGGCTGTGGCGGCGCTGGCTGCCGCGGATCGTCCTCGACGCCCACGGCGTGCCCAGCCACGAGTGGGAGCAGCCCTTTGCGGGGTATGCGCCGGGCCGGTTCCGGCCCTACTGGATCCCGCGGGCCTTTATTTATGCCGTGGTTCCGTTCCTGGACGAGCCGGACCACCCCGGTCACATTGCGGCCCGGCGCCTGGTGCGGGCGATGGCCGCGGCCCTCGACAACCAGGCGGCCATCCGGGAGCGCAACCGGGAGATCGGCGGCCGCTACCGGCGCTACGCCCGCGGCCCGGCGCCGGAGACCTTTCCCCCCGGAGCCGCCCGAACCCTCCTGGCGCTGCCCGCGGAGCAGCGGATCGCGGGCCTCAATTTCGCGGTGCGCCGCTTCCCCATCACGCTGTCCGAGATCATCACCGAGGTGCCGGACGAGGTGGTGTCGGGGCGGGATCTCGAACTCTGCGCCCGCGGGCACCTCACGGTGGCGAAGGCCCTGATCGATTTCCTCGGCCGCCACCCGCCGGGCGGCCTGGTCCGCAGAGCTTCCCGGCGGGGCGGCCTGGTGGTGGCCTGGGAGCAGGCCCCGGCGCACGGGGCGATAAGCATTGCAGGGGCCGGGGATTTGGGCTAATAAGCGCGCTCAGACTTCATGAGTACCAACGGCGTTTCGGAATTCAACCATCTAACTCGTGTCCATCCAGAAATGGTGGATTACGGCCCACGCCAAGGCCGCAGCGATTTCGCCACCGCAGGCGGTGTGAGACGCCGTCGAGGATTGCGAAGAGCGAGAACGCCGGCATGGACCGTAAGACGCCGTTTATGGATGGGCACTAACTAAAGGAGGGGCTATGCGCAAACTCGTATTCGGACTGATCTTCGCCCTACTGCTGGCGCCGCTATCCGGCTGGTGCGCCGGCCAGGCGGCCACCGGCGGCACCCTCATCTGGGGCCGCGGCGGCGATTCGGTGTCGCTCGACCTGGCCCAGGCGACCGACGGCGAGTCCATCAAGGCCGGGATCCAGGTGCTCGAAAACCTGGTCATCTTCGGCAAGGACTCCATGGACGTCGAACCCCAGCTGGCCGAATCCTGGAAGGTCTCCGCGGACGGCCTCACCTGGACCTTCAAGCTGCGCAAGGGGGTCAAGTTCCACGACGGCCACCCCTTCAACGCCCAGGCGGTTTACGACTCCTTCGCGCGGGTCATCTTCAAACAGCACCCGTTCAACAGCTACGGCCAATGGAAGTACCTGGGGCTCTCGCTCGGGCCGGTGAAGGACATCAAGGTCATCGACGAGTACACCATCGCGCTCGTGACCGAAAAGCCCTACGCGCCGCTCCTGAACAACCTGGCCCTCTGGCTCTGCCCGATCGTCTCCCCCAAGGCCATGGCCGACTACAAAGACAAGATCGGGATGCATCCGGTCGGCACCGGGCCGTTCAAGTTCGTGAGCTGGACCAAGGACGATCAGATCGTGCTCGAGCGCAACAACGAGTACTGGGGCGAGAAGGCCAAGGTGGGCAAGATCATTCTCAAGTCCATCCCTGAGCCGTCGGCGCGCCTGATGGCGCTGCAATCCGGCACGGTCGACATCGCCGACGACCTGGACCCGGATTCCATCGCGCTCGTGAAGAAGAATGCCAAGCTGGCCGTGATCGAGCGGCCGAGCGTCAACGTGGGCTATCTCGCCTTCAACACCCAAAAGCCGCGCCTGAAGGACCCCAAGGTGCGCCAGGCCTTGAGCCACGCCATCGACCGGGACACCCTGATCAAGAGCATTTTTGCGGGGCTCGCCATCCCGGCCAAGAACCCGTTCCCGCCCTCCATCTGGTCCTACAACGACTCCCTCAAACCCTACGACTACAACCCGGACAAGGCCAAGAAGATGCTGGCCGAGGCCAAGTTTGACTTCAACACCGAGATCGAGCTCTGGGCCATGCCGGTCTCCCGCGCGTATATGCCCGATCCAGTGAAGACGGCCGAGCTGATCCAGGCCTACTTTGCGGCGGTGGGCGTGATGGCCAAGATCGTTCGCCACGAGTGGGCCGCTTACCTCAGCAAGACCTCCAACGGTGAGCACGACATGTGCATGCTCGGCTGGCTCGGCGGCAACGCCGACCCGGACAACTTCCTTTATGGCCTGCTCTCGGCCGACTCGGCCAAAACCCCGGGGGCCGCCAACGTGGCCATCTGGAAGAATGCCGAGTTCACGGACCTCTGCCTGAAAGGTCAGAAAACCTTCGACAAGGCCGAGCGTACCAAGATCTACCTGAAGGCACAGGAGATTTTCAACGCGGAAGCGCCCTGGGCGCCGCTGGTGCACACCAAGGTTGTGCGCTGCTACAGCAAGAAGCTGCACGACGTGCCCCTGCGGCCGAACGGGTTGAACTCGTTCCAGATGGTCTGGAAAGACAAATGACGACCTGCGGGTTTTAATGACAGGGTTCAACGGTTCAAGGTTGAACTGATGTGTTTCCAACCGTGAACCGTTGAACCGTGAACCGGCCGGCCATGCCCATCGGCTACATCGCCAAGCGCCTCTTCCACCTGGCCCTGATCATGCTCGGGGTCTCCGTCCTGGTCTTCCTGATGCTGCGGATGATCCCGGGGGACCCCGCGCGCCTGCTGCTCGGCGAGTTCGCCACACAGGAAGATTTGGCGCGGCTGCGGACCCAGATGGGTCTTGACCGGTCCTATCCCCTCCAGTACGGCATCTATCTCACGAACATCCTCCAGGGCGACTTGGGCCATTCCCTGCGCAACGGGGCGCCGGTTGCCGGCGAGATCGGCGTGCGGCTGGTGGCGACCCTGGAGCTTTCCGTGGCGGCCATGCTGATCGCCACACTGGTGGGGATCGCGGCGGGCGTGATCTCTTCGGTACGGCAGTATTCCGTCTTCGATTACGGTTCGATGTTCATGGCCCTGATCGGCGTCTCCATGCCGATCTTCTGGCTGGGCCTCATGCTGATGTACTTTCTGGCCGTCATGTTCCCGATCATGCCCATGATGGGGCGGATCGGAATGGGCAGCGAGCCGGAGGTGGTCACCGGGCTGATGCTGGTGGACACCCTGCTGGCGGGCGAACTCGAGGG
The DNA here is from genome assembly GCA_041310825.1 of Desulfobacteraceae bacterium. Lineage (GTDB taxonomy): Bacteria > Desulfobacterota > Desulfobacteria > Desulfobacterales > SpSt-501 > SpSt-501. The sequence goes on from JBFYWX010000455.1 coordinate 4,481, forward strand.
CTTTGTCGATGCGCTGCACCACCTGATGCTGCCCGCCGTCACGCTTGCGACCATCCCCATGGCGATCGTTGCGCGCATCACCCGCTCCGCGATGCTCGAGGTGCTCAACAAGGACTACGTGCGTACGGCGCGCGCCAAGGGCATGGGGGAGGCGGTGGTCATCCTGCGCCACGCCCTGCGCAACGCCTTTCTGCCGGTCGTGACCGTGCTGGGGTTGAACCTCGGACTGCTCCTGGGCGGGGCCGTCCTGACCGAAACCATTTTTTCCTGGCCCGGCCTGGGGCGTTATGTCGTGGACTCCCTCATGGCGCGGGACTACGCGGCGGTGCAGGGCTGCATCCTCGTTTTCGCCGGACTGATGACCTTCATCAACCTGATCGTCGACCTGGTCTACGCGCTGCTCGACCCGAGGATCCGCGTCCATGCGTAAGTGGGAGACCTTCCAGGACCTGCTGCGCAGCCGCAGCGCCGCCTTCGGCATGGGGCTGATCGCCCTGGTGCTGCTGGTAGCCGTCATCGGCCCGATGCTCGCTCCGCACGACCCCCTCGTACCCGCCCCCCTCGACCGGTTGCAAGGGCCGAGCACCGACCACCTTTTCGGCACCGACAGCCTGGGCCGGGACATTTTCAGCCGGGTGATCTACGGCGCGCGCATTTCGATTTTGATCGGGTTGATTTCGGTTTCGATCTCGCTGCTGCCGGGGACCCTCCTGGGGCTCGTGGCCGGCTACTTCGGCGGGAGGGTCGACAGCCTCGTCATGCGGCTGATGGACATGCTGCTCGCCTTTCCGGCGATTCTGCTCGCCATCTTTATCACGGCCATCCTGGGCCCCAGCCTGCCCAACACCATGGTGGCGGTGGGGATCGTCTACATCCCGCACTACGCCCGCATCGTGCGCGCGAGCGTTCTCTCCCTCAAGGAGCAGCTCTTCGTCCAGGCCATCGCCCACCTGGGCGGCGGACATGCGCGCATCCTGGGGCGGCACATCCTGCCGAACGCCCTGCCGCCGATCATCGTCTACGCGACGCTCGGCATGGGCACGGCCGTGCTCCAGGCGGCCGCCCTGGGGTTCCTGGGCCTCGGCGCCCAGCCGCCTCAGCCGGAGTGGGGCGCCATGCTGAGCGAGGGCCGCCAGTACATCCAGATCGCCCCGCACGTGGCGGCCTTTCCGGGTGCGGCCATCCTTCTCCTGGTGCTCGGGTTCAACCTCTTCGGGGACGGCCTGCGGGACGTGCTCGACCCCGCGTTGAGGTCGCTGTGAAAGCGCGCGGCGCGGGCGAACCGGTGCTCCGGATCATCGGGCTCAAGACCCAGTTCCAGACCCGGGCCGGGGTGGTGAAGGCCGTGGACGGCCTCGACCTCGAGATCCAGGCCGGGGAGACCTTCGGGCTGGTGGGCGAGAGCGGCTGCGGCAAGAGCGTCACGGCGCTCTCCATCCTGCGGCTGCTGCCCAGGCCGGCCGGTCGTATCGCCGCGGGCCGCATCCTCTTCGACGGCAAGGACCTGGCCGCGGTCGCCGAGGCGGAGATCCGCCGGATCCGCGGCAACCGCATCTCCATGATCTTCCAGGAGCCCATGACCTCGCTCAACCCGGTCTACACCATCGGCTTCCAGATCGAGGAGGTGCTGCGCCTGCACCGCGGCATGAACCGCGCCGAGGCCCGGGATGAAGCGGCCCGCACGCTTGGCCTCGTGGGCATGCCCGAGCCCGAGGCGCGTCTCGACGACTACCCGCACCAGTTTTCGGGCGGCATGCGCCAGCGGGCGATGATCGCCATGGCGCTTGCCTGCCGGCCGGCGCTCATGATCGCCGATGAGCCGACCACGGCCCTGGATGTCACCATCCCGGCCCAGATCCTCGACCTGATCGCCCGCCTGAAGCAGGAGTTCGACATGTCGGTGCTTCTCATCACGCACGACCTGGGGGTGGTGGCCGAGACCTGCCGGAACGTGACGGTGATGTACGCCGGCAAGGCGGTCGAGAGCGCCGGCGTGGAGGCGCTCTTCCGCCGGCCGGCCCACCCTTACACGGTCGGGCTTTTCAATTCCCTGCCGCGGGCCGGCGGCCGGGCCGGTGCGCTCAACCCGATTCCGGGCGTGGTGCCGAGTCTTGTCAACCTGCCGCCGGGATGTGCCTTTCAGGAGCGCTGTTTCCGGCGCCACGCGGCCTGCCGCGAGGAGCCGCCGTGGCGCGCGATCGCCCCGGGCCACCACGCCCGCTGCTGGCAGCCGTCGGAGTAGGGCCATGGCGGAACCGATTCTCGTCGCCGAACAGGTCGCCAAGCACTACCCCCTGAAGGGGGCGGGGTTCTCGCGTCGCCGCGGCCGGGTGCTGGCGGTCACGGATGTATCGCTCCGCGTGGCGGCAGGCGAGGTCTTCGGTCTCGTGGGGGAGAGCGGTTGCGGCAAATCCACGCTGGGCCGGGCGCTGCTGCGCCTGGAAGAGCCGACCGCGGGCCGGGTGCTTTTTTGCGGTGAGGATCTCTCCGGCTTCGATCGGCTGCGCCTGCGGGCGTTTCGGCGCGAGGCCCAGATCGTCTACCAGGATCCCTACTCGTCCCTCAACCCCCGCCGCCGGATCGGGGATCTCCTCGGCGAGCCTCTCGATATTCATGCGATCGGTACGCCCCGCGAGCGGCAGGAGCGGGTGGCGTGGCTGCTCGAGGTGGTGGGGCTTCTGCCCGAACACGCCCGCCGCTACCCCCACGAGTTCTCCGGCGGCCAGCGCCAGCGCATCGTCATCGCCCGGGCCCTGGCCCTCAACCCGCGGCTGCTGCTGGCCGATGAGCCGGTCTCGGCCCTGGACGTGTCGATCCAGGCGCAGGTGATCAACCTCCTGCAGAAACTGCAGGCGGAATTCCGGCTGACCTACATCTTCATCTCCCATGACCTGCGGCTGGTGGAGTACATCGCCGACCGCGTGGCCGTCATGTACCTGGGCCGCCTGGTGGAGCTCGCGCCCAAGCAGGAGCTCTACCGCCGGCCGCTCCACCCCTACACCGAAGCCCTGCTCTCGGCCGCTCCGGTGCCGGACCCGCGGGCGCAAAAGCACCGCATCCTGCTCTCCGGCGACGTACCGAGCCCCATCAACCCGCCCGCCGGCTGCAGCTTTCACCCACGCTGCCGCGAGAGCCGCCCGGTCTGCTCGCAGCAATTTCCTGAATTCCGCGACCTCGGCTCCGGCCGCTGGATCGCCTGCCATAACCGGTAAAATGAAAGTCGGAGTTCCGAGTTGGAGTCGGAGCAGGAGAAGCAATGCCTATAATGCGCTAGAATGCCTAAAATGCCTAAAATTTGAAACGGCGCACGGCTTGCGGCGACCGGTTCACATTAAAAAAACTTGGAGGACAAACCAGACAACGAATTAACCGGTCAACTAGCAACAGGTCAACTGAACACCAAACATCCATTCACCCATTCACCCAATAACCCAATCAACTATTCACCAAACACCAAACACCAAGAACTAAACACCCCATTGACTCTGGCTCGGAACTCCGACTCTGACTCCCGCTTAGACCCGCCCGCCGCTCCAGCGGAGCTTGGATTTGAGGACATCGAAGTAGGGGCGTCCGGGGACGTTGATCAGGTTCACGGGGTGGGCGCTCTGGCGCACCGTGATCACGTCGCGGTCGGTCAAGGCGAGCCCTTTCTGGCCGTCGAAGGTGAGCAGGATGTCGGAGGAGCCCTTCTGGAGGCGGATCGCGATTTCAACCCCGTCGGGGACGACCAGGGGGCGGATGGTCAGCGTGAAGGGGCAGATGGGGGTGATGATGATCCCCGGCACATGCGGGTGGACCACCGGGCCGCCGGCCGCCAGCGAATAGGCCGTCGAGCCGGTGGGGGTTGAGATTATCAGCCCGTCGGCCCGGAACGTGGTCAGGAAGTGGCCGTCGATCAGGGTGTCGATGTTCGCCAGGCGGGCCAGGGCGCCCTTGTTGATTACGATGTCGTTCAACACCGTCTCGCGCGCCAGCAGCCGCCGGCCGCGGTGCACCCGCACCTCCAGGCGCATGCGCCGGGTCAGGGTGAACTCTCCGGCCAGCACCTTTTCCGCGGCCTGGAAGAGATCCTCGGCTGCGACCTCCGCCAGAAACCCCACCTCGCCGAGCTTGACCCCCAGGACCGGCACGTCGCGGTCGCCGATCCAGCGCACGGCGCTCAGGAAGGTGCCGTCGCCCCCCAGAACGAAGACGCAGAAAAGGCCGCGGGGCGGAGCGACCTGGCGGCGTTCGAACCCCCGCGGGGACGGCGAAGGGCTCTGGCGGCGCAGAACCTCGACCCCGTGCGCGCGCAGCCAGGCTTCGAACTCGTCCGCCGCGGCCGCCGCGTGCGGGTCCTTTTTCACATAGACCCCGACCCGGCGCGGCCCCTGACCGGAACTACCTTTCCGTGCAGTGCTCACGGCCTTTTCTCCTCATCCGCTACGTGATGTTGCGTCTTTCATACAAGCTTGACCCGCTGCGGTCAACCTCGACGGATGCACCCACTATAACCTGTAACGATGACTTCGTATAAGGCCCAAGTTCAAGGCGCGCGAATCGCGCGGCGCGAGGCGTATCCCGCCATGGCGGGACAGAAATTGGGCCTTATACGAAGTCATCACGCGTCGGCGAGAAGTCGGCGGTCCTGAACCCGAGATTCCCGTAGCGGTGGTAATTGATGCTGACACATTGCTGGCGGTAGTAATGAAGAAGCTCCAGGCGCCCTTCCATCAGGACCGGAGCGCGTGCGATGAAAAAACCAAGGTCGGCGGCCGCAGTCAGAACCTGTGCGGGCACCCGCCCGGGCGCGGCATAGCGGATGCGGTCGACCTTCGACATCAGGGCCGCCACCTCGGCGTCCGTCTCCTGGAACACCGGGGCGCTGCTCGTAAGCCGCCGCCCTTCCGGACCGTAGAGGAACCGTACGGCCGGGGTGTCCGTACCCGGCGGGAGGCTGACCCGCAGCCGGTTGCCCGTGGCGCGGACCGCGGCGAGCCGCGCCAGGGTTTCGAAGAGGGTGTCCTCGGAGTGCATGCGCACGAGGATGGTGCCGAGCGGCAGGTGGCGCAGCCGGTTGTCCTGGCCGCGCAGGTTGACCGGGTCGATCTCGCGCGCAAACTCGTGCTCCACCTGATGGAGGTAGCTGCGGATGGCGCAGATCACCCGGCGCAGATCGGCCGCCGCTTCAGCGAACTCGCCCCAGTTGAGTTTCAACTCCCAGCGCTGAGCCAGACGCAGCAGCGGGTGGGGTGTTGCGATCGGGCCGGCGGGGGGCGGTCCGGTCTCCTCAATGGCGAGAAACTGGGTGACGTAGTGCGGGCCGCCCGCCTTCAGGCCCGCCCCCACCGCGGATTTGCCCATCCCGCCGAAGGGCTGGCGCAGGACGACGGCCCCGGTGGTACCCCGGTTGATGTAGAGGTTTCCGGCCCGGATCACCTCCGTCCAGCGCTTCTGTTCGCGGGGGTCCAGGCTCGCGATTCCTGCGGTCAGCCCGTAGCCGGTGGCGTTGGCGATTTCGGCCGCCTGCTCCGCGCTCTCCGCGCACATCACCCCCAGCACCGGGCCGAAGAATTCGGTTCGGTGGGCGGTGCTGCCGGGCCGGACTCCGTACTTGATGCCGGGCGACCACAGGTGGGGGTTTTCGGCCGTGGGCCGCGGCGCAAGCGCCCAGGATTCGCCGGCGTCGAGTCGGGTCAGGGCGTCGTACAGCGGGTCGCGGGGGGGGTGGATGAGGGGGCCGGTCTTCGCGGTGAAGTCCCAGGCCGATCCGGCCTTGAAGGTGGCGGCGGCATCCGCGAGCTGCCGCTTGAACTTTTCATCCTCATACACCTCCCGTTCGAGGATCAGGAGCGAGGCGGCCGAGCACTTCTGCCCCGAGTGGCCGAAGGCCGATGAGACAACGTCCGCGACCGCCTGCTCGCGGTCGGCGAGGGCGGAGACGAAGAGGGTGTTCTTGCCCCCGGTCTCGGCGGCCAGCGCCAGATCCGGGCGGGCTTTCAAAATCCGCAGAGCGGTATCGGTCCCCCCGGTCAGGATGATGAAGTCCACCTCCGGGTGGCCGCTCAGCCGGGCGCCGGCGCCTCCGCCTTCGCAGGGCAGAAACTGGAGGGTGTTCATAGAGACCCCGGCCTGCCAGAAGCAGCGGCAGAGGAGCCAGCCGACCAGGATGGCCTCCGAGGAGGGTTTGAAGATCACCGTGTTCCCGGCGGCGAGCGCCGCCGCGATCCCGCCGCAAGGGATGGCGATCGGGAAGTTCCAGGGCGAGATCACGACCCCGACCCCCCGGCCGCGGACGCGCAGGTTCTCCATCCGCGTGTAGGCGCGGGCGGCGAAGGGATAGAACTCGGCGAAGTCGACGGCTTCGGAGACCTCCGGGTCGGCCTCGGTGAAGACCTTGCCCGTCGTGGCGGCCGCGGCGCCGATCAGATCGCCGCGGGCCTTGCGGATTTCGTTCGCGGCGGCCGACAGGATCCGGTGCCGGTGCTCGGCGCTTGCGCTGCGCCACCCGTCCGGGTCTTCGCGGGCGACCGTGACGGCCCGGGCGACGTCCGTGGCGTTCGCAAGACAGCAGCGGGCGACCACCACCGTGAGCGGCAGCTGGCTCGGGTCCCTTGAGGAGAGCGTCTTGCGGCCGGCAAAAATCTCCTGACTGCCGACGACGACCGGGACCTCGATGGCGGCCTCGCCCGGGCGCTTCATCCAGCGGGCGCGGATCGCCCCGGCCCAGGCGCGGTTGGCGGCGAGGGCCCAATCCGTGTTCGGCTCGTTGCGGAAGGCCCCCTCGTGGAAGCACCCGTGGTGCCGCGAGACCGACTCCCTTCCGCGGTCCTGGGAGCGGTGCGGGCGGCTGGCGAGCGCGGGGATCCGGCGCACCGAGGCGCGGAAGCTCTCGGCCAGCATTCGCCAGGCCGGCGTGCCGGCGGCGAGTCCGTTCACATGGCGCAGGAAGTTCCGCGGGCCGGTATTCTCGTCCAGGCGCCGGATGAGGTAGGCGACCGCGGTCAGAAAATGGCGGTCTTCCGCCACCGGCGCGTAGGTCAGAAAATCAAGGCCGGTCTCGTGGACGGCGCGACGGGCGTGGTTGGCCATGCCCTCGATCATTTCGAAGGTCAGGTGCTCCTCCACCCGGTGGCGCCGGGCGAGGAGCAGGGCATAGGCCAGGTCGAAGAGGTTGTGGGAGGCCGCCCCCAGGTGCACGGCGCGGGCGTTCTCGGGCGCGAGCACGAAGGCCGCCATGCGCTTCCAGTTGGCGTCCACGTCGAGCTTGGTGTCGAAGGGCGCCTGCGGCCAGCCCTGAAGGGCCGCTTCGAGCTGCTCCATCTCCAGGTTGGCGCCCTTGACGATCCGGATCTTGATGGGGCTGCCCCCGGCCGCGACCCGCGCGCGGGCCCAGGTCGTGATCGCCTGCAGCATCTCAAAAGAGTCGGGCAGATAGGCCTGTAGCGCCATGCCGGCGAAGAGGTGCCGGAACTCGGGACGGTCGAGGGTGCGCATGAAGGCCGCCGCCGTCAGGCCGAGATCGCGGTAGGCCTCCATGTCGAGGGTGACGGACTTCGCCACCCGGGTGCCGTCCGGGCGGGTGAAGTGATTATCGGCGGCCTCGCGGTAGAGCCGGGCGAGCCGCGCGCCGATCCGGGCGACGGTCTCCTCGAAGGGCAGGGGGTGGATCTGCGCGCAGAGGGTCGAGATCTTGACCGCAATCCCTTCGATCCGCGAGTCCCGCAGGTCCGCCCGGTAGGTCGCCATATGGGCGGCGGCCTCCTCCTCGCCGAGCACCTCCTCTCCGAGGTGGTTGACGTTGACCCGGAAGCCGTCGCGTCCGCGCGCGGTTAGATAGGCGCCGAGCGGTTCGCGTTCGCCCGGGATGATCACGTGGCGGCTGTCGGCGCGCATCCGGGCCGTGATCCGCGGCACCGTGAGCCCGGGAAAGAAGCGGCCAAGCCGCAGGAAGAGATGGATGAGGAGTTTCTCGGAGAGGGAGAAGAACCGGGGAACCCCGTGGGATAAGAGCACGTGGCGGAGCTGGCCGGCCGTGCGGCCCGGGTTCCCGCTGCGGAAACTCTGGTCGATCAGGGTCGTAAGAATCGCCTTGTCCTCGACGCCGGCGACCAGCCGCGCGAGCTTCCGCCCCCGGCGCGCCTCCTCCCGGGTCATGCACGCGTTGGCCCGCTCCTGCCAGCGCGTCGCGAGCGCGACGGCCTCTTCCACGAGGGTGTCATCGGCTGAGAGGGTCATGGGTTCCTTCCGTGGTGCGATAAGAGGCAGGGCTCCTAATGCGGGATGCACTATTCGGGATGCGGGATAGTGCCTGGATGCGGGATGCTGGATACGGGATGCTGGATACGAGATACGAGATGCGGGACCGTGCCTAAATGCTGGATGAAGATGCAACTTGCCTCTCCCTTTCCTTTATCCCGTATCCCGCATCTCGTATCCAGCATCAAGACTCCTATCCTGTATCTCGTATCTATTATCCCCATCCCGTATCCGACTTCGATTTTCACCCCACCGCCTGCCAGAGGGCCGCCGCACCGAAGAGCACCAGGATAAGGCCGGAGAGACGGTTGACCCAGCGCAGGATCGCGGGGTTGAGCTTCTCCCGCACGAGACCGACCCCTCCGCTCAGAAGCAGCCACCAGGCGGCCGAGCCCGTGAACACCCCCAGGACCATCAGGGCGGCGGCCGAGGCGTCGCCCCCGGTGTTGACGACCCCCAAAGCGGCAAAGATGCCGGCAAACGAAAGGATCGTCATGGGGTTGGCTAGGGTCAGGAAGAAGGTGGAGAGGTAGCCGGCCGCGAGCCCGCTGCCGGCGGCGGCGGGCCTCTCGGAAGGGCGCGCGATAAGGGTCCTGATCCCGAGCAGCAGCAGGAACAGGCCGCCGGCGATCTGGATCCAGGCGCGCTGGTCCACCAGGAAGTTCGACACCACGGTCAGCCCGAAGCCGGCCACGCACCCGTAAAGGGCATCGGCCGTAGCGGCGCCGAGTCCCGCCAGCAGTCCGGCCGCCCGCCCCTCGGCCAGGGTGCGGCGGATGCAGAGGATGCCGATCGGCCCGACCGGGGCCGCGATGGAGAACCCGATCAACAGCCCGCGCGTGAAAAGCCCAATGTCCATCTCTATCCCTTTCGATGAAGTAAGCCCAGGCGGTTCAGGAATGCCCAGATGCAAGGCATTGCGAGATCCCGAGGAATGAGGCGTACGGCCAGTGTGCGGCAATGGCGAGGGACGAGCATAACGCAGCAGATGGGCGTTCTTGGACCGCCCACCTCAAACCCGGTTCAAAAATAGCAGATCACGCTCACAGACAAGGCCCCGGTCGCCGAAAAAGCGCAGCAACCAATTCAAGTATGTGAGCATGTTGAGGCGGCCGGCAACGCCATATGTGAGCGTCGGATGCATTTTTGAGCTGGGTTTCAGTGTTCGCCGAGGTACGCCTTGCGCACCATCTCATTGTCGGCCAGGCTGGCGGCCGCATCGCTGAAGATGATGGCGCCCGACTGCAGCACATAGCCGCGGCTGGCGACCTGCAGGGCCATGCGGGCGTTCTGCTCGACCAGGAGAATGGTGGTTCCGGCGGCGTGCAGCCGGCGGATGGTGTCGAAGATCCCGTCGACGAGAACCGGTGCGAGTCCCATGGAGGGCTCATCAAGGAGCAGCACCTTGGGGGTGGCCATCAAGGCCCGGCCCATGGCAAGCATCTGCTGTTCGCCGCCGGAGAGGGTCCCGGAGACCTGCTTGCTGCGCTCCTTGAGGCGCGGGAAAAGGGCGAAGACCCGCTCCAGGTTATCGGCGTTCTTCTTCCGATCGGAGCTCGTGAAGGCCCCCATTTCGAGGTTCTCGCGCACCGTGAGCCGGCCGAACACGCGTCGGCCCTCGGGCACCTGGACCATGCCCTTCATGACGATTTCATGGGCCTTGAAGCGGGTCAGCTCCTCACCGGCCAGACGGATCGAGCCGGTGCGCGGCTTGAGCAGGCCGCTGGCGGTCTTGAGCATGGTGCTCTTGCCGGCGCCGTTGGCCCCGATGATGGTGACGACCTCGCCCTGCTCCACGTGGAGGGTGACATCCTTGAGCGCGTGGATGTTGCCGTAATAGGTATTGATGCCCTCGACTTCCAGCATGGGCATGGCGTGATTCCTTTCTGTCGAGCGGTGCCGCCCGCCGGCCCGCCGCGTACCGCGCGGTGGGCCGCGTGCCTCAGGCGGCGCAGGGTTTCGCGGCGCTTCCCTTCCCGAGGTAGGCCTCGATCACCTGGGGATTGCATTGGACCTCGGACGGCAAGCCCTCGGCGATCTTCTTGCCGTAGTCGAGCACTGTCACCTGCTCGGATATCCCCATCACGACCCGCATCTGATGCTCGATCAGGAGGATCGTGATCTTGAGCTCGTCGCGCAGGTGGCGGATGAAGTCCATGAGGTCCTGGGACTCCTTCGGGTTCATGCCGGCCGCGGGCTCATCGAGCAGGAGCACTTTGGGCCGGGAGGCGAGGGCCCGCGCGATCTCGAGCCGCCGCTGATCGCCGTAAGGCAGGTTCTTGGCCAGAAAGTCGCCCTTGCCCGTCAGGGTGACGAACCGCAATAGATTCATCGCCTCTTCGCTTGCCCGTTTCTCCTCCCGCCGGGTTGCGGCCGTGCCGAACACGATACCGAAAAAATGGGCATGCAAATGGCTGTGCTGCCCGACCAGGATGTTCTCCAAAGCGGTCAAATTCGGGAAGAGTCGGATGTTCTGATAGGTGCGGGCGATCCCATGGCGCACGATCTGGTCCGGACTCAACCCGACCAGGGGATAATCCTCCAGTAAAATCTGCCCGGCCTCGGGGCGGTAAAACCCGGTGATGCAGTTGAACAAGGTCGTCTTGCCGGCGCCGTTCGGACCGATGACGCTGTGGATGCTCTGCTCCTTGACCGAAATGTCCAGATTCTCGATGGCGACCAGTCCGCCGAACTGCTTGGTAACATTCTGGATGGTGATGACCGCCATGGTATTTTCCTTCTATCGAGGGGACGTGGTCGCCGCACCCACCCCAGGGGGCTCAACCGCTTCGTGCGAGTCGTGAAGTTCGCGCTGGTGCGTGGCTTCCGGCCACAGCCCCTCCGGCCTCAGAAGCATCATGGCAACCAGTGCGGCCCCGTAGACCAGCAACCGGTATTCGGCGAACTCCCGCAGCAGCTCCGGCAGTCCGACCAGGGCAATGGCCCCGACCACCACTCCGGGCATGCTGCCGATCCCGCCTACGATGATCACGCACAGGATGTTGATCGAGATCATGACGTTGAAGCTGTGGGGGTAGACCGAGCCGATCTTCGAGGCGAAGATCGCGCCGCTCAGGGCCGAAAAGCCCGCGCCGGTGGCAAAGGCCATCAGCTTGGTGGCGACGAGATTGATCCCCATGGCCTGGGCGACGTCCTCGTCCTCCCGCATCGCCATCCACGCCCGGCCCAGGCGCGAGTCGCGCAGCCGCCAGGAGATGAATCCCACCAGGAGGCACCCGGCGAGCAGCAGGTAGTAGACATCCTGGGGCGAGGCGAATTCGAAACTGCCGATCTGCGCCTTGGTGATCTTGCCGATCCCCTGGGCGCCGCCCAGCCAGGGACGCAGCGCATCGGAAAGCACCAGGATGCGGATGATCTCCCCGAAGCCGAGGGTGGCGATGGCCAGGTAGTCCCCGCGCATTTTAAGGACCGGGATGCCCAGCATCACCCCCGCGATGACCCCGAGCAGGACAGCGAAGGGCAGGGCCTGCCAGAAGGTCAAGGTGAATCGGCCGATCTCGGGCGAGGTCAGGATCGCCACGGTGTAGGAGCCGATGGCGAAAAAGGCCACATAACCCAGATCGAGCAGCCCGGCGAAGCCGACGACGATGTTCAGCCCCAAGCCGAGCAGGATGTAAAGGCCGACGATGGTCAGCACCTCGCTCAGGAAAAGGCCCAGGGCGTGGGGCAGCACCAGCAGCACCAGCCCCACGGTCAGGAGCGAGGCCAGCTTCAACTTGCGCTTGGGGCCGGCCTCCATCCGTTCCACCCGGTGGCGCACAGCGTCCCCTTTGGCCGCCCAGGCGGCGGTGCTGCCGGCGGTCACTATAAACAGGCCCAGGGCGCCGCTGACAGAAAGGCCGTTGCCGGAGAAGATCCATTCCCCGATGGCCGCAAGTGGCCCCCAGGCGGAGAGAACGGGGGCGATCAGGTCCTGGAGCATCCCGGCCACTGCCAGGCTGGAGAACCCCGTAATCAGAGTCCGCCGCCACAGGGCCGGCATGAGATGGAGCAGAGCCATGCACAGGCCGATGACGGCGCCTGCCAGCAGCATCAGCGTCACCCCGACCCCGACGCTTTCCTGATAAAACAGCAGGGCATTGAACAGGGCCGGGGAGGCGTTGATGAAGACCTGGCGCATGTTGACCGTTTGGCCGACCAGGACCAGCAGGGCGAGGAGCGCGGTCATCACCAGTCCGGCTGTCACGGTAGCGGCCACGACCCGGCCGGCGGCCTGCGGCCGGGTGCGCGCGGCGGCCATGTAGGCCACGAAGGCGGCGGTGAAAAGCAGCAGGGTCTGGCCCATGGAGATCAGCCCGCTCACGATCTCCCGCTGGTTGAAGGCATGCACCATGCCGATCAGCGATAGAAGCACCAGGCACACCCCGCCGATCGCACCCAGGCGCAGGCCAGGAAATTGTTGGGCTGAGGTTTCGTTCATGGTATCCACTACGCTTTCTTGACCGCGAGCCGCTCGCCGAGGATCCCGCTGGGGCGGAAGATCAGCACCAGGACGAGCATGGAGAAGGCGATGGCGTCCTTGAGCTGGTAGGGGGCGACAATCCCCAGCCCGTCCAGGAAGAGACTGGGTCCGACCGATTCGACCAGACCGAGAAAGATCCCCCCGAGCATCGCCCCCGGGATGTTGCCGATCCCCCCCAGCACCGCCGCCGTGAAAGCTTTGATCCCCGGGATGAACCCCATGAAGAAGTGGACCTGCTTGAACATGATGGCGTAGAGCACGCCGGCCGCACCGGCCGCGGCCCCGCCGATCATGAAGGTCATGGAGATCATCCGGTCCACGTCGATGCCCATCAGGGCGGAGGCCTCCTTGTCTTCGGAGACCGAGCGCAGGGCCTTGCCGAGGCGGGTGCGCTGCGTGAACTGGTAGAGCGCGATCATCAGCAACCCGGCCGCGACGATCACCAGGGCCTGGAACTTGAGCACGCGGATCGGCCCGAGTTCGAAGTGGCCTTCCAGGGCGGTGACCACCGGATAGGCCTGAAACCCGGATCCGTAAAGCCCGCGGAACACGTACTGTAGAAAGAAGGAGGCCCCGATGGCGGTGATGAGCGGTACGAGGCGCGGGGCGCCGCGCAGCGGGCGGTAGGCGATGCGCTCGAGCAGCACCGCGATCAGGACGGAGGTCGCCATCGACACGATGAAGACGAGCACCAGACTGATCACGGGGTGGGAGTCGAGCAGGCCGCTGCGATAGAAATAGGCGGCGAAGAAATAGGCGGTGTAGGGGCCGCTCATGAAGACCTCGCTGTGGGCGAAGTTGATCATGCGCAGGACCCCGTAGACCATGGTGTAGCCCATGGCGATCAGGGCATAGACGCTGCCCTGGGCCAGGCCGAAGATGACGAAATCGATCCAGTGCCGGGCGCTGTAAGTCCCCTTGATAATCGTGGAGGCCGATCCCCACACGATCAGGGCCATCAGGATCCCGCCGATCGACCACATCACGATGTCGGTGGGGTTCATTCGCTCGCGTAGATTCTTGACCATGCGATTCTCTCAAGGCCGCGGTTGGGCGTGCGCGTGCCGGTGATGTCCCACCTCCCCACCCTCCTCCGATGCCGGCGTCCGTTCCCGGGGCCCGGCTTAAAAAAAGAGCCGGGCGCCTGGGCGGTGCCCGGCTCTTTTAACGAGGCGGGTGGCACCGGCCGCCGTGCGTCGGCACGGCGGCCGAGGTGGGTCAGGAGATCCTCACGGGATCAGTAGGGTCTCCAGAACGGGGTTTGCGGGTTTTCCAACTTCTTGATGTTCTCCGCGGTCTGCTGGTAGACGGCGATGCGCGGGTCGGCGCAGTCACCGAACTTGTCGCAGGTGAGTTTGCCGGTCAGGCCCTGCATCCCCTTGGTGGCCAGCAGGGCATCCCGCAGCGCCTTGCGGCCGATGTGCAGGCTGTCGCCGTCCTTCACGGCCACTTTCTCGATGGCGGCAAAGATGATCATGGCCGCATCGTAGCCGTGAGCGTGGAAGGGGGCGATCGGCGCCTCACCATATTTTTTCTTGTGCTTTTCCAGGAAGTCCTTGTAGCCGGCGGCAAAGGCCGAAAAATCCGGGCTGGAGTGGAACATGCCGATCGCGGTCTCCCCGGCGGCCTTGTAGAAATCGGGCGAGAAGGAGCCGTCGGCACTCATCAGGTAGACTTTCTCCAGGCCGGCGACCTCCTTCACCTGGCGGGTGATGTGGCCGGCAGCGGCGATGAAGATCGGGTAGTAGATGAATTCGGGTTTGGCGGTCGCGATCTTGGTCAGGACCGGCCGCATGTCGGTGTCGGTCGGGGCCACCGCCTCCTGGGAGGTGATGGTGCCGCCGAGTTTCTTGAACTCCTCGGCGAAGACGGCCTGGAGCTGCTCGGCGTAGACGCTGCCGTCGTGGATGGTGGCGGCCTTCTTGACGCCCATTTTCTTGATCGCAAACTGGGCCGCGACCGCCCCCTGGACCTTGTCGTTGTGGGCGGTGCGCAGGTACCCGTCGAATTCGGGGCCGCGCTTGGGGTCGGTCAGGTAGGGCGCTGTGTTGGAGGGCGACACCGTGCTGATGCCGGCCTTCCAGAGGATCGGAACCCCGGGCCGGGCGGCACTAGAGCAGTTGGAGCCGACCGCCGCGACGACGGTCGGGTCTGAGGCGATCTTGGTGGTGGAGGCTTGTCCGCCTTCGGGCCCGCACCCCTCATCCTGCCCGGTCAGCTTGATCGGGAAGCCGAGGAGCTTGCCGCCTTTGTCGGAGATGGCGATTTCAACACCGCGCTTGGTGTCCTCGCCCAGGGAGGCATCGGGGCCGGCGACCACCATCCAGTAGGCGATGTGGATGGACTGTCCTTTTTTGATGGTGACGACCCCCAACGGGTCCTTGGGCGGGGCCGCCTGGGCAGTGCTCATCAGCGCGAACGCGACGACCAGGGCCAGTGCAACAGTTAGAGCAAAACGACGTTTCATGGCTGCCTCCTTTACACGTTAGAGTTGGTAAGTGCAGAGTTGTCATCCCCCCCCCTGCGACCGGCAGGGGAACCTGAACAACCCGGTGGGTTTAACGTGGCGACCCTACTAAATGAACTTCATTCTGTCAAGAGCGTTACAGTGATAAAATTTAAGATATCTCAGACGAGCCCGGCCTCGCTCAAGGGCCGGTTTTCCAGGATGCGTGCCGGCGAGAAGATCGCAAG
This sequence comes from Desulfobacteraceae bacterium, assembly GCA_041310825.1. GTDB lineage: Bacteria > Desulfobacterota > Desulfobacteria > Desulfobacterales > SpSt-501 > SpSt-501. The sequence continues at coordinate 19,899 of JBFYWX010000455.1, forward strand.
GTCGAGCGCCGCCGGCCGCTTCAAAACGAGCTCGGAGAGGCAGCGTGCTACCGCCGGGCCCTGCTGCAGGCCGTGGCCGGAGAATCCAGTGGCCAGGAAAAACCCTTTTATTTCAGGCCACTCACCCAGGATAGCGTTTCCGTCCAGGGTGTTGACGTCATAGAGCCCGGCCCAGCCCCGAACGAGCCGGAGCCTATCCCAGGCGGGCACGAACTCGGCCAGCTCCGGCCAGAGCAGCTCCATGAAGCGCTGGTCGTCCCAGGTGAAGCTGAATCCCACCGGGTCCTCCGGCACCGATTTGCCGAGCAGGATCAGCCCGCCGGTTTCGGTGCGGAAATAGAGCCCCGAGGGCAGAACGGTGAGGGGCAGGGTCCCCTCCGGCTTGACGGCGGTGTCCAGGGCGAAGACCTGGCGCTTGACCGGCACGACCGGGAGGTTGACCCCGGCCGTTTTCGCCAGCTCGGCCGCCCAGGCCCCCCCGCAGTTGACGACGCCCGCCGCGGCAAGCTTCTCCCCGGAGGCGAGCGTGACGCCCGCCGCGCACCCGCCCGCGGTTGCGACGGCGCTTACCTCTCCGGTGAGATAGGTGGCCCCCAGCGAGCGGGCCTTGGCCTTGTAAGCCATCAGCACCGCGTAGGCGTCGAAGTGGCCGTCGTCCGGGCCGAAGGTGGCGCCGACGATCTCTTCGGCGGGCGCGTAGAGCGGATAGCGCTCCCGGATCCGCTCCCGCGGCCACCACTCGATCCGGCAGCCCAACCGGCGCTGCAGCTCGTAGGCCTTGCGGGCGGCGGGTTCATTTGCAGCGCTCACCAGGAACAGGTTGCCCTCCTGGTGGAAGTAGATCTTGGGCTTCTGGTCCCCGACCGCCATTTCCGCCTCGAAGCCTTTCAGCACCTCGAGGGCGTACTGGGAGACCTGGATGTTCTCCTTGAGGCTGAACTGGATGCGGACGTTGCTCATGGAGAGGGTGGTCGAGGCGC
>JBFYWX010000461.1:0-3195 GCA_041310825.1 Desulfobacteraceae bacterium
GTGGGCCGGTTTCCCGAATCGCACTCGGCCGACTACTGCTGGGGGGGGTGCCCCGGCGCGCTGCAGGAGGCCATGCACATCCTGCGGGGGTTCACCCCCGATGTGGACCGGCGCATGGGAAGGATCCGCTACGTGGTCGGGGAGGTGGAGGGGCCCCTGGACCTCTCCCCGGGGGAGAAGGTCATCTTCGCCGGCCGCTGCACGCGCTGGAAGGGCCGGATCGACGGCCAGCCGGTCGAAATCGGGAGCAGCTACCGGGGGCCGAGCGCCGTGGACGAAGCCAAGACCCCCGCGAACGACATGTTGCTCAAGATCGGGGAGGCCATGGTCTGCAGCGCGCTGAACCAAGGTCGGACCTGGATCCACATTCGAGGCTGCCCGGTGTCGGTGGCCGAACACGTTTTCTACCTGGCCTCTCTGGGCAAGATCGCCAACCCGCTTTTCGATCGCCGGCTGCTTGTCCGCAACCTCGCCGCCTACGCAGCCATGCGCGCCCATCGATTCATTGACCGCATCATCCGCAGGTAGCAGCAGCGGTTGATTGGTATGCGAAACGCGCATGCCCCTCCCCTGGCCCCTCCCGCGAGGGGAGGGGAAAATATATGAGGAGGGATCGGATGCTGCAGCTTAGCCGACGCGGTGGGGTTGACGGGGATTGATGCAGCCGCTATTGTTGTAATCAATTGATAACATGATGGAGGGGCATCATGCACTACGACACGGCACTGCGCGCTTATACGGCCAAGCGCATCGAGGAGATCGACTCGGCCGACATCCTCGTGGGGGTACCCTGTTATAACAACGAGAGCACCATCACCCACGTGATCCAGATGATCACCCACGGCCTGGCCAAACACTACGGTGGGCGGCGCAGCGTGATCTTCATCGCCGATGGGGGCTCGACCGACGATACGCGCGAGGTGGCCAAGGAGTTCCAGATCAAACCCTGGCAGGAGAAAATCGTTTCCATCTACCGGGGGTCAGCCGGCAAGGGGACGGCCCTGCGTTCCGTCTTCGAAGCGGCCAACCGCCTCAAGGTCCAGGTCTGCGCCATGGTGGACTCGGATCTGCGCAGCATCACCCCCGACTGGGTCAAGTACCTGATCGACCCGGTGCTCGAGCGCGGCTACCAGTACGTCGCGCCGGTCTATGTGCGGCACAAATACGACGGCACCATCACCAACAACATCGTCTACAACCTGACCCGGGCGCTCTACGGCAAACGCATCCGGCAGCCGATCGGGGGCGACTTCGCCATCTCCCGGGATCTGGCCAAATTCTACTCCGAACAGGACGTCTGGCTGACGGATGTCGCGCGCTTCGGGATCGACATCTGGATGACCACGACCGCCATCACCCAGGGGTTCCGGATCTGCCAGTCGAACCTCGGGGTCAAGATCCACGACGTCAAAGACCCGGGCCAGCACCTGGGGCCCATGTTCCGCCAGGTGCTCTCGGCCCTCTTCTCCCTGATGGAACGCCACGAGAGCTACTGGAAAAAAATATCGGGCAGCGAGCCGCTCGAGACCTTCGGGTTCGAAGGGTCGCTCGAACCGGAACCGGTCAAGGTGAATCTCGATTTGATGATCGACCTCTTCAAGACCGGTTACCAGCAGTTCGCCCCCATCTACAAAGATGTCTTCAGCGCCGAGAACTTCAGCGAAATCAACAAAGCCGCCTGCCTGGAGGCCAAGGAGTTCTATATGCCCACGGCGGTCTGGCTGAAGATTCTCTACGAGCTCGCCGCCACCTACCGGCACTGGAAGGTGAACCGCAACAAGCTGCTCGACATCATGACGCCGCTCTATTTCGCCCGCGTGGCCTCCTTCGTCCGGCAGAGCTGGAACATGTCCTCCCAGGAGGCGGAGGCCCTGGTGGAGGAGCAGGCCGCGCAGTTCGAGGAGCAGAAGGACTACCTGATCCGGGCCTGGGACGAGAAGGCGGAGACGGCGGCCAAAGCCGAGCAGAAGCCTCAGATCGAATGCCCCACTTAATTCCAGCAACGGCGAGAGGACCCGGTTGTAAAGGACAGCACGGATGTGACCAGGCAGCCGAGGCCGAGGCTGCCGAAGGCGAGGCCCCAGGCGAAGGGAATGTCTTTGCCGCCGGCCGAATCCAGAACGGCACCGAAGACAAGCGGAGCGACAAACCCGGCCCCGAAGCCGGAGAACGAATACAAGGCCATGGCCGAACCGCGCCGGTCGAAAGGAGTAGCGGCCACCAGCCCGGCTGTCAAAGCGGCGGAGTCGGCCATGACGGATATAAAGTAAAGCCCCACGAGCGCCAGCACCACCCACCAAGCCCAGCCGGCGCTGAACCCCGCGAGCCACGCCAGAATGCCCGAGGCCCCCATCACCCAGGGGATATAGCGCTGCCGCCCGATCCGGCCGGCGGCTTCGTTTCCCAGGATGCTGACCGGGATCCCGAACATGTTGATGAGGGCCGCCGCGCCGGTGGCGCTGATCGGCGCGCTCCCCGATGGTTGCAGGCCGTAGGCAAAGAGGATGAAAGCCACCATCCAGGAACGCAGCCCGAGGAGCTCCCAGCAGTGCACCGCGTAGCCCAGGATAAATCGTCTGACCCCGCGCTCCCGCAGGACACCGTCAAAGCGCAGCAGCGCCCTCTTTCCGGTCTCGGGCGGGGGGGGCGGTTGGGACCGGAGGCCGAGGAATACGATCAGGGCGGCAGCGAGCGGACCTACGGCCAGCAGCGCAAAGACCCAGCGCCAGCCGACCACCCCCCCCAGCCAGCCGGCCAGAAGGAGAGAGAGGCTTGTTCCGATACCGAAAGTCGCCGTGTAAAAGGCGATATAGCGGCTCTGGCGCGGCCCGCCCACCCGGTCGGTGAGGGCCTTTAGGCCCGGCATGTAGGTGCCGCCCAGCCCGGCGCCGGCCAAGGCCTGAAAAAGTGCGGCCGTCACGACCCCGCCCGCCGCCAGCGCAAAGCCGATGTTGCTCGCAGCCGCCAGCAGGCAGGAGAGGATGTGGATGCGCCGGGCGTCGAAGCGGTCGGTCAGACTGGAGAGGACGGGCACGGCCGCCATGTATCCGGCAAAGTAGGCGCCGCCGATAAACCCCGCCTCCGAGTTGCTGATGGCCCAGGCGTCCCGCAAGAGCGCGAGAAAGGCCGGATAGGTCGCAAAGCCCGTCATGCTGAGCGTTTCCGCCAGGCACATCAGGCCGACGACTCGCAAGG
>JBFYWX010000465.1:0-2949 GCA_041310825.1 Desulfobacteraceae bacterium
TAGAACTGCAGGTCCAGGGAGGGGATCTCGGGGGTGATCAGCAGCAGGTAGTGGCCGTAGAGGGCACCGGCGAACCCCGCCATGGCGCTCGCTACGGTGAAGGCCAAGACCCGCATGTGCAGCACTTTGACGCCGAGCGCGGCGGCGGCCGTCTCGTCGTTCTGGACCGCGCGAAAATTCATTCCCAGGTTGGAGTGGATGATGCGGTGGATGATCGCCAGAAGCGCCGTCGCCGCGACCAGCATGATGTAATAATAGGAAAGCTTCGAATACTCCGCCATCAGCCCCGGGACCTGGAGGCCCATGGTCCCGCGGGTGATGGCGTATTCGTTGACGATGACGATGTGCAGGATCTGCGAGAAGGCGAGGGTGGTGAGCGAGAGGTAGATCCCGCCCATTCTTAAACACAAAGACCCGAGACCCAGCCCCAGCAGCCCGGCCAGGACGGTTCCCAGGCAGACCCCGATCCAGGGGCTGAAGCCTGCCTTGGCTGCCAAAATCCCGGAGGTATAGGCGCCGATCCCGGCCATGGCCGCATGCCCGAAAGAGACCTGCCCGGTGTAGCCGGCGAGCAGGTTCCAGCTCGCCGCCATCATCACGTAGAAAAGGCTCGTGATCAGGACATGCTGCGGGTAGATGCCGAGCCCCAGCGGCAGCAGGCACATTCCGGCTAAAATGATCGTAGAAACCAAAACCAGTTTTTTCCCCGTCATTCCATAACCCCTATTTTTTCCATGCATAAAATTTAGGGCCTTCAGACCCTAAATTTTAGCCCGCCCGAACAACCCCGCCGGCCGGACCAGGAGGACCAGGATCAGGATGATGAAGCCGAAGACGTTCTTGTAGCCTGAGGAGATGAAGGCCGCCCCAAGGTTTTCCACGAGTCCCAGCATCAGGCCGCCTACGACGCAGCCCCACAGCGACCCCATTCCGCCCAGGACCACGACCACAAAGGCGGTCAGCGCAATGGCGACGCCGGCGTTGGGCGTCACCGGAAAGACCGGGCTCAATATCACCCCGGCCGCCGCCGCCAGGGCGCAGCCCAGGCCGAAGCTCAGCATGTTGAGCCGGGTGGTGTCGACCCCGTTCAGCTCGGCCATCTCGCGGTCCTGGCTGGCGGCGCGGATGATGCGTCCGAACCAGGTTTTTTTGATCATCACGAAAACTACGGCGATCACGGCGGCGCCGGCGATCAGGGCCGCCAGGCGCTGGTTGCCGTACAAAAAGAGCCCGAAGACATCGGTGGCGCCCTTGACCCACAAAGGAGGCTTGTTGGGATAGGGGCCGAAGATCAGCAGATAAGCGTTCTGCAGCACGATGGAGAGGATGAAGGTCAGGATCAGGGAGTACATGTCGTTGCCGTAGGTGGGGCGGATGAGCGTCAGCTCGATCAGGATCCCCAGGCAGAAGACAAGTGTCACGGCGAGCAGCATGGCCGGGATGAAATGCAGCCCCAGGGCGGTGGCGAAGAGGTAGCTGAAATACCCGGCCAGGATGTACAACTCGCCGTGGGCGAAATTGATCACGTTCATGATGCCGACCACCAGGGACACCCCCAGAGCGGCCAGGGCGTAGATGACCCCCATCACCAGGCCGTTCATTATCGATATGGCAAGCACGCTCACGCTCCTTTTTTTCGCGGTCTGGCGGCCGCGAAAAAAAATGGGATGAAACCTCAAAAGCGTTCCGAGGAAAGCCGTACTATCCGTTTTCCCAACGGGTTCTCGATCTGATTCTGCAGACAAATGCCGGGCGGGGGAGGATCATCCCCCGCCCGGGTTGGTTAAAAACTTTTATAAAAATCCTCCGCCAGGAGGATTTTTACCGCCAGCAGGATGTTTACCGGATCAGCTTGCCAGTGGCGGCCTCCGCCGGGAAGAGGACCACCTGTTTCTTGTCCTGCCATTGGATCACCAGCATGGGCGGCATCCACTGATGGTATTCGGCTCCGCCCTTGGTCATTCCGAACTTGGCCGTCCCTCGGGTGGTCTTGAGGTTGGTCTTTTCCAGCGCGTCCACCAGCTTTTCGGCGTCGGTGGACTTGGCGCGGTTGATGGCGTCGGCGGCAATGATGATGCCGTCGAAGATGGAGCGCGATTTGTAGTCGGTGGGTGCCTTGCCGAAGGCCTTGTTGTAGGCCTCGCGGAAGTGCTTGGCGAGGTCGGTCAATTCCACCTTTTCATGCATCGAGGAGACGAAGCATGCCAGGTTGCCGTAGTCGCCGACGTTCTTCCAGAAGTCCGGCCAGAGGCTGGGCGGGCCGGCGCCGTCCAGGACGACCGCCTTGGGGCTCACGCCGGTTTCGCCTGCCTGGGCCACGAAGTAGTGCAGCCCCACACCGTAAATATAGGCCAGGACGACGTCCGGCTTGAAGGCCTTGATCTTGGCGAGTTCGACGTAGTGATCCTGGCTGCTGCGCTCGGTGATCATCGACTCGTAAGGGACCCCGGCCTTGGTGAGCGCATTCTCGGTCAGTTTGCCGATCCCGATGCCCCAATCGGTGTTCTCGGCGATGATGAAGGCCCGCTTGAATTTCTCGGCCTGCACCCACTTGGCGATGGTTTCGTTGACCACCCCGGAGTTGGACGGCCCGGCGCGGAACACGTAGCGGTAGTTCTTGGCGGTGATCTCATCCGCCCAGGCCTCGACCACGACAAAGGGGACCTTCAGCCGGTTCGCCACCTCGATCTGAGCGAGAGCCGAGGAGGAGTGGCTCTCCCCCAGCACCATCACGACCTTGTCGCGGGTGACCAGGCGCTCGAAACCCGAGGCGGCCTTGTCCGGGGCTCCGGCGGTGTCCTCGAAGGCGACTTGCAGCTTCTTCCCCATCACCCCGCCCTTGGAATTGACATAGTCCACGGCGAGCTTGATTCCTTCGTCAAACGCCGCGCCGGTGGCGGCGGCCGGGCCGGTGCGGGGTCCGACCACTCCGATCTTGAGGGTCTCCTG
>JBFYWX010000468.1:0-5228 GCA_041310825.1 Desulfobacteraceae bacterium
AAGAAACTGCTTTATGAAACGACAGACAACCTGTTTAAAAAAAATGGTTATGACACGATAAAAACCCGGCATGGGGATGGTTACTTCGGCTGGCCGGAGGCCGCCCCCTTCGATGCGATCATGATCACGGCGGCCGTCGACCACATTCCCCCGCCCCTGATCGCCCAGTTGAAAGACGGCGGCCGACTCGTACTCCCGTTGGGGAGCCCCTTCGGCTATCAGAACCTGGTGCTCGTCACCCGGCGCGGGGCGGACCTTGCGCTCAGACAGGTCACCGGTGTGCTGTTCGTGCCCATGACCGGACGCGCGCTCGAGAAGAAGTAAGCCGCCATGACCCTGGCCGCCGTCTTTCTGGTCTCCTGCGCCACCCTCGCCTTCGAGGTGGCCCTGGCACGAACCTTCGCCGTGAGCCAGTGGAACCACCTCTCTTTCCTCGTGATCAGCATGGCCCTGTTCGGGTTTGCGGCCAGCGGCGCGTTCCTGAGCCTGCTCGGGTCGGTCCGCTCCGGCCGCCGCGATCCCCTTCCCCCGATTTGGGTCCCCGCCGGCGTCGTCTTTTTCTCGGGCTCGCTCCTAATGGCCCTAATCGCCCTGAACAGCATCCCCCTGGACTACCACCGCCTCCCGTTTCAGCCGGTCCAGGCCGCCTATCTCCTGCTCGTCTGCCTCGCGATCGCCCTGCCCTTCTTCCTCTCGGGGGGGCTGGTCGCTTCGGCCTTCGTTCTCCTCCCCGAAAGACCCGGGGCCGTCTATTTTACCTCGATGACCGGATCGGCCCTGGGGACGTTGACCCCCGCCCTGCTTCTACCCTTCTGGGGGGAGGCGCGCCTCGTGGTCGCATCCGCCCTGGCCCCGCTGATCCTGATCGGGTTTCTCCTCCGCGGGCGGTCGCCGGCCGGCCTCACCCGCCGCCCGTCCGCCATGGCGGGGGTGGGGGCGGCCGCCTTTCTGGTGCTGGCAGGGGGACTCTGGCTGCTCACGCCCATGGCCGCGGGCTTGCGGGCGGTAACCCCCTCCGAGTACAAATCGATCTCCCAGGTGCTTCAGTTTCCGCACACCCGCCTCGCCGAGAGCCACACGACGATCCGCGGCCGGGTCGAGCGGGTCGAAAGCCCGTATTTGCGTTTTGCCCCGGGCCTGAGCCTTAAATTCACGGGCACCCTGCCTACGGCCCAGGCGGTCTTCACGGACGGCGACCGGCCGCTTTACCTCTACGACACCGCATCGGCCGACTGGCCGGGGTTCGCGCGCCACAGCCTGTCGTTTCTACCCTATGCGCTCGCCGGCACCCCGCGCCGGGTGCTGGTGGCGGCCGGCGGCGGCGGGCTTTCCATCGCCTGCGCGGCGGCCTCAGGGGCGGCCGAGGTCCGGATCTTGAATCCCAACCCGCAGGTGGGCGGGATCATGGCGAGGCACTACGGGCAACGCGTCATTGCGCGCGACGCGCGCAGCTACCTCGCGGGCAGCGCGGAGCGCTTCGACCTCATCCACCTGGAGAACTGGGGCGCGTCGATCCCGGGTGCCGGCGCACTCGACCAGGACCACACCCTGACGGTTGCCGCCTTCAAAACGTATCTGCGCCGCCTGACGCCCGAGGGCCTGTTCGTCACCTCGCGCCGGCTGCTCCTGCCGCCGGCGGACTCCCTGCGCTTGTGGGCCGCGGCCCGCGAGGCCCTGAGCGCCGCGGGGATTGCGGAGCCGGAACGCTGCCTCGTCGTCCTGCGCAACTGGGACACATTCACCCTGGTCATGGCCCGCCGCCCGATCGCCGATCCGGCCGCGGTCATCGGATGGGCCCGGGACCTGAATTTCGACCTGGTCTACCTCGCGGGCGCGGGCCCCGAGCTCTCCAACCGCTTCAACGTGTTCGATGCGCCATATCACCACATCGAGCACCAGCGCCTCGCCGAGGCGTTCGAGGCGCAGCGGTCGGATCGTTTCTTTCAGGAGTATCTGATCGATGTGGCCCCCCAGTCGGACCTGCGGCCCTTCCCCGATCGGTTCCTGAAGTGGTCCCGGGCCGCCGACCTGCATCGCACGTTGGGCGGCCGCAGCCATGTCTTCCTGCTGTCCGGGGAGATCATTGTCGCCGTGGTGTTCGCCGAAGCGCTCCTGGTCAGCCTGGTCCTGCTGCTGGTTCCCCCGGCCGTGATGCGAAACCGTGCCCAACGCCCCCGCGCCGCCGCCCTGCTCTTCTTTCTTGCGATCGGGTCCGGCTTCATGTTCGCCGAGTTGTTGTGGGTCTACGCCGGCACCTTTCTCCTGGGAGACCCGGTCATCAGCCTGACACTGGTGCTGGCGGGGGTCCTGGTCGCATCCGGCCTCGGCGGACTGATCTCGCAGCGGTTCTCCCCGGCCGCACTCACGCGCGCAGCGGTCGCAGCGGCACTTGGGATTGCACTCGCCGCATCCGCGCTCGGGATCGCCGCGCCAGCGCTTCTGGCCTTGCCCTGGGCCTGGCGCTGCCTCCTTCTGCTCGCGGCCGCCATGCTTCCCGCCATCGCCATGGGAATGCTCTTCCCGCTGGGGATGCGCTGGGCGGCCCCGCACCCCTCCGCCAAGGCCTATGCCTGGGCCGTCAACGGGTGCGCCTCGGTGCTAGCGGCGATCGGAAGCGCCCAGCTCGCCATCAGCTCCGGATTTCACGCAATCGCCGCCGCCGCGGTCATCTCCTATCTGGCGGCGGCCCTGGCCGGCGGTCATGCCCATCGAAGTTGAGTGCACCGCGGGCTACCGCGGGGAGGAGACCCCCCGGGTCATCCGCTTCGGCGAGCGGCGGGTGATCGCCGTCGAGGTGATCGACCGCTGGCTGGCGCCCGACCACCGCTACTTCAAGATCCGCGGGGACGACGGGGGGCTCTACATCATCCGCCACGACGTCGTCACCCTTGTGTGGGAGCTTACCTTCTATGCCGCCGAAACCTGAATCGGAATTCTCCCGGCCCTACCACCCACCGTTCTACCTCCGAAACGGCCAGCTCCAGACCCTGCTCGCAAGCGCCCGCTACCGCGCCGCAGGCCCGAACCCCATGCTCGCGGCCTCACGGACGTTGATCCTCGAAACCACCGCCGGGGTGCGGCTGCTCGGCGCCTGGGCCGGCCACGAGAACCCACCGGGCCGGGGGCTCGCCATACTTCTGCCCGGCTGGGAGGGGAGCATCGATTCGACCTACATGCACTGCACGGGACGCACCCTGTTCCGGCGCGGCTACGATATCTTCCGCCTCAATTACCGGGACCACGGTCAGAGCCACCACCTGAACCGCGGGATTTTTTATGCGGTGCTCTTGGAGGAGGTGTTCGAGGCGGCCGCCCAAGCCGCAGCCCTAGCCGCCGGACGGCCGGTGCTCCTGGTGGGCTTTTCGCTGGGGGGCAACTTCGCCCTTCGCATCGGCCGACGCTGCAGCGCGGCACCGATCCCCGGGCTGCGCCATATCGTCGCCGTCAGCCCGGCGATCCACCCGGCCGAGGCCACCGCCCGGGTGGACCGGCATCCGCTGATCCGGCGCTATTTCCTGAAGAAATGGCGCCGATCCCTCGCCACCAAGCAGGCGCTTTTCCCGGATCTCTACGATTTCAGCCCCGCCCTGCGGCTTGAATCGGTGACGGCGGTCACCGACTACCTGCTCGCCCATCACAGCAAGTACCCATCGGCGGCCGCCTATTTCGCCGACTACACCCTGACCGGCAGCGCCCTCTCCGGGATGACCACCCCGGCCACTCTTCTGACCGCCGCGGACGACCCCATTGTCCCGCCCGGCGACTTTCGGGACTTGCGGCTCGGCGCCGCGGGCGAGGTCGTCATCCAGCGCCACGGCGGGCACAACGGGTTTCTGGAGGGCCCGCGTCTTCAAAGCCGCTACGAGCAGGACATCGCCGACCTATTCGACCGAATCTCGGGCTGAGAGGGATTGTCTTCCGCCGGCCGGATGACTACTATGAATGTGCTAAAAAAAGGTTCACCGTTGAAAGAAGATAGATGCTGGATACGGGATACGAGATGCGGGATATGGGGTTCGGGGTTCACGGTTGAAGGAAAACGGTTCACGGTTCACGGATGAGCAGGTTTATTGAGTTTGTTGAGTTTATCGAGTTCATTGGGATAATCAAAGGACGAGGCAAGAGGCGCGCGGTTCATGGACTACCCTCCAACGGCTTGAACAAACAGCCAGTCATGAACTTACCGATAACCCTATAACCCACTCGACCAATAACCAAACACCATTCACCAAACACGAATCACCACACACCAACAACCGACTACTTGCCTTACAGGGAGGATAGATGAGCGAAGACCGAGCGACCGAAATTCTGAAGAATGCGATCCTGCTAGAAAAGCGGGGGCATGCCTTTTATGCCAAGGTGGCCGCCCAGGCGGCGACAGGGGCCGTAAAAGATTTTTTTGCGCTGATGGCCGATGAGGAGACCCGCCACGTCCAGATCCTCTCTGAGCAGTTCAAGAGCTACCGGGACACGAAGAAGTTCAAGCCCGAGCGGTACGAGGAGCCGGGTTTTGCCACAGCCTCACGCATCCTGACCGAGGACCTCAAGCGCCGGATCGCCGCGGCCGACTTCGAGGCGGCCGCCGTCGCCGCGGCCATGTCGATGGAAAAGAACGCCATCGATATCTACACGCGGCGGGCGTCCGAGGCCCATGACCCCGACGAAGCGGCGCTCTACAACTGGCTGGCGAAATGGGAGGGCGAACACCTCGCTTTTCTCTCCCGCCTGGACCGCGAGATCACCGAGCAGATCTGGAACGACAACAGTTTCTGGCCTTTTTAAGCAAGGCGCTGCGCCCGCGGCCCCGCCGCGCTAGCGGTTCTTCCAGACCGGGGCCTTCTTCTCGATGAAGGCCCGGATCCCGGTCTGCGCATCCTCGGCGTGGAGGTTAAGGGCGATGGTGGTTTTGGCGGCGTAGAGGGCCTTGTCGTCCGGCTGGTCCACCTGGGCGTAGAATCCCTGTTTGCCGACCGCGAGCACGAGACGGCTGGCCTCGGCGATCTCCAAGGCCAGGTTTTCGGTTTCCGCTTCCAACCGCTCGAGCGGCACTACCCGGTTGACCAGGCCGAGGGCCTTGGCCTCAGCGGCGCAGTAGTAGCGACCCGTCAGCAGCATCTCCATCGCCGCCTTGCGTCCGATGGCGCGCGTGATGGCGGTCATGGGCGTGGTGCAGAAGAGCCCGATCTTGACCCCCGGGGTCGCGAACCGGGCGCCTTCCTCGGCGA
>JBFYWX010000469.1:0-2855 GCA_041310825.1 Desulfobacteraceae bacterium
ACCGCGCCCTGGTCTCCCTCTGCCCGGAGGGAACCACTTACTGCTCCCTGCGCAACCTTCTCTGGGCGCTGCTTTTCATCGGCATCGCGCTGACGGCCGAAACCTTTTTCAGGTCGTTTTTCATCCGCACCTACCTCACGCCGTTTCAGGAACAGAGCCCGCCGCAGCTGGGCAACGCGGACAAGCTGCTGGCAGGTCTGGTCCGGTGCCTTCCGGACCTCCTGGGGCTGGTTTTCTTTTTTGCCATCGCCTATTTCCTGGCGATGGTGTTCATTTGGAACGATGCGCCCAATACCCGGCTGTTTTTTCTGGCGGTTCTGGTGACCGTTGCGGTCATCAGGCTGCTCGCGGTCCTCTCGCGCATCCTGTGTTCGCCGGCTGTGCCGGCCTTTCGGATCATTCACATGGAGGGCCGCGTCGCCCTGGCCGCCCATCGCCTGCTGGTGGGCACCGGCGGCTACATCGTGGCCGTTCTGATGGCGGCCGTGTTGTTTCAGCGGCTCGGGGCCGAGCGCGAGGCGGTGCTCTTGCTGCAGGCGTTTTGCGCGACGCTGCTGCTGGCCGCCAGCGCGGTCGCCGTGGTGGTCTTTCGGCGCAGGGTGCGGCAGCATCTCGCCGCGCCGGCCGCCGGCGACGATCGGAACACCTCCTGGGTGCGCGAGCAATTCGCCGCCGTCTGGCACATCCTGGCCCTGGCCTACCTCTTTGGGCTCTGGTTCCTGTTGATCAAAGACCTGGCCGATCCGGACGTCAAAAGAAGCGGGGCCTTCATCCTGAGCTTCTTCGTGGTCCCCATCTGGATGGTGGCGGACCGTTTGGCCCAGTGGGTGGTCAAAAACGCCCTGAGCACCCTCAAAATCCACCAGGAGACCTATCTCGACAAGGCCGAGCCCGCCCCCGAGGTGCGCGACCAGCGCCGCAAAGGCCGGGAGCTGTATCACAAGATCAGCCGCCTGGCACGCGTCGCCGTGGTCGCCGCCCTGGCGGTCTGGCTGGCTCACCTCTGGCATATCACCATCCCGCTGGTCTCCGGTCTCGCCGGCGTGCTGCTGGACGCCCTGATCATCCTGACCCTGGCCCTGTTCTCCTGGCAGTTCATCAACTCCTGGATCGAGCGCAAAATCCGGGAATCCACCCCCGAGGACCAGCAGGCGGCCAAGGAGGATGACGAGTGGGGCGGGGCGGCTTCCCGCAGCCGCGCCTTCACCCTGCTGCCGATGATCCGCAAATTTATCGGTACGGTCCTGGTGGTCATGGTGACCATGACCATTCTCTCCTCCATGGGCGTCAACATCGGGCCCCTGCTGGCCGGCGCCGGCGTCATCGGCCTGGCCATCGGTTTCGGGGCCCAGAAACTGGTGGCGGATGTCTTTTCCGGTTTTTTCTACCTCATGGACGATGCCTTCCGGGTGGGCGAATACATCACCGCCGGCGCGGTCTCCGGCACGGTGGAAACCATCACCCTGCGCAATGTGATGCTCCGGCATCACCGCGGGATGCTGATGATCGTGCCCCACAGCGAGCTCGGGGCGATCACCAACTTCATGCGCGGCGGGATCATCGTCAAGTTCAACCTGGACTTTCCCTACGACGCCGATATCGATCAGATCCGCAAGATCATCAAGAAAGTCGGTCAAAAGATGCTGGAAAACGAGGAATTCGGCCGGGATTTCATCCGTCCGCTGAAATCCCAGGGGGTGCGCGAGATCGCCAACTCGGTCATGACCATCCGGGTGAAGTTCACCGCCAAGCCCGGCAGTCATTTTCTCATCCGTCGCGAGGCCTATCGCCTGATCACCGCGGCCTTGAATGCCAAGGGGATCCATTACGCGCACCGCAAGGTCATCGTCGATCTGCCGGAGCCCCTTTCCGACAAGGCGGGCCAAGACCCCGAAGGCCTCAAGCAGCTGGCGCAATCGGCGGGAGCGGCAGCCATGCGGCGCATGGAAGAAGAGGAAAAGACCGCCCTGCCGCCTGAAAAAACGGCGGATGAGGCCCTGGGCTGATCATGGGGTTGCCGCGCATGCCGTCGCTGCAAGGGTATTGACGCACAAATGCCGGTGCACTGATCGCGCCGCAAAAAAGCAAGTTCAGTTTCCTTGGGAAAGGTGCCACTAAATGAAATCCGTAAAAATTCTTTCTTTACTGCTCATTCTTTTGGGTGGATTACGCGATGGTCCGGTTGCTGCTGCTGACCGGCTCGAAGATCTTCACGTTATCGACTGGCACGCCCATGTGGCCGGCCTCGGCTACGGCGACTCGGGCGCCTTCATCAACGACGGGATGCGCCGCAATTTTCGGTTCCGGTTTTTCATGCGCTGGTTGGGGGTCACCGAGCAGGAGCTCGAGGCCGAGGGCGATGGGCTCGTGGTCCGCAGGCTCAGCGAGAATATCGCGCGCTCCCGCTACGTCGACCAGGCGGTGGTGCTGGCCTTTGACGGCATCGTCGACAAAACCAGCGGCGTGCTGGACAAGGAAAACACCCAGTTTTACGTGCCCAATGACTTTGTCCGGCGCGAAACGGCCAAATACCCCAACCTGCTCTTTGGGGCCAGCATCAACCCCTACCGGCGGGACAGCCTCCAGTTGCTGGAGGAAGTGGCCGCCCAGGGGGCCGTCCTGGTGAAGTGGATCCCGTCGATCATGCACATCGATCCCGCCGACGAGGCCATCGTTCCCTTCTATCAGAAAATGGCGGCCCTCGGCCTCCCTCTGCTCAGCCACGCCGGACAGGAACGGTCCTTCGCCCACGCCCACGACGAATATTCGGATCCACTGAGGCTCACCCTGCCCCTGCGGCACGGGGTGACCGTGATCGCGGCGCACATCGCCACCACCGGGGAATCGGAGGGGCA
>JBFYWX010000484.1:0-15273 GCA_041310825.1 Desulfobacteraceae bacterium
CGAAATCAACAGTTGCTGTAGACACTAAAAAGAAGCTGACCTCCCGCAGGAAAAATTAAAAGTTTACAGAAGGTTGCCTGACGTTGGCAGGCAACCTTAAACGGGAACATCCGTTACAAAGATTTAAATTCTGTCCAACTTTTTAACTTTTTTGGTTCCGGCTTGTCCGGGTTGGGCATTATAGCCATTATAGCCATTATAGCCATTTTGATCCATAAAATGAAAAAGGGCAGCGCATTGGAAGCACTGCCCTCGAAGGAGACTGAAAGAATTCAAACGATGAAATCAGCCGGCGATCGAGACCGGGGAGGCTTTGCCGATGTACTCCATGGTCTGCTCGTACTTGCCGCGCATGTCGATGCTGCCCTTGTCGATGTCCTTCTTCTGGGGGCTCCACTCCGTGGGGCACTCGTTTTTCAACTGGTCGATACGGGTCGAGAGATCGGTGATGAACATGTGAAGATCTTGAATATTGGGCAGGATCTTTTCTCTCTCCTTGGAACCGAGGGTTTCAATCTTGCGGGTCAGATCGTACACCTTGGCCTTCCAGGCGGTCAGCTCCATCTCCATCCCCTTGCAATAATCGACAACGTTCATGGCATCCTCCTTGTTTTAAATTGCTATTGTGTGTCTTTGCCCCAAAGGCAACTATCATTAGCCAATACTAAAACGCAACCTGACTCTGTCAACAGAGACCCCGATCACCCGTCTCTCCCCCCGCCCTCTGCCTCTTCCAGCTTTAGTCACTTTAGCTCACTTTAGTCACTCGCCCTCCCCCGCCACCCTCTGCCCTATGCCCTCTGCCTCTTCCCTCAATTCTAGGCATTCTAGCGCATTATAGGCATTTCCAACCACCGGCCGTTCAGCCACCACCCCAGTTGCGGCAGCGATCAACGCCGGCGGCGGCGATTAAAACCAAGAGCACCCGGTTGAGATTTTAAATATTGCCATGGCCGAATGTACTTTCACGCGTCGAGCCACAATTCTTCCCAAAACGGATCGGACCGACCCGAACCCCCCTCCCCCCACCCCTCCCGCAAGGGGAGGGGAGTGCGCCCCGCGCCCTGAACCGTCTTCAATTTTAGTCTCTTACCAATGAAATTGTGTGTGTTTTGTGTACAATATTTTTACACGTCCCAGCAAAACCAGACTGGCATTGTGTTTACAAAGATTTAAATTCTGTCCAACTTTTTAACTTTTTTGGTTCCGGCTTGTCCGGGTTGGGTCTCTGAGAAAAAAATCAACTTACCTTGAAAGAGGAGGGCAGGCGGTGAGAGCGGCTAAAAGCTGGCGCGTCTCCCGGGCGATCTCCAGTTCCTCGTTGGTCGGGATGACCAGCACCTGGACCCGGCTTTGCTCTGCGTGAACGGCTCGCGGCTGCCCGGAGGCCGCTGCGTTCTTCTGCGGGTCCAGCACGATCCCGAAGCCGGCCGGGTTCTCCAGCCCCGCACACACCCGCTGCCGCACTTCTGCTGAATTCTCGCCGATGCCCGCTGTGAATACCAGCACGTCCACTCCGCCCATGACCGCCGTGTAGGCGCCGATGTATTTCCGGATGCGGTAGCAGAAGGCCTCCAGCGTGGCGCCGGCCTGGGGATGGCCCTGGTCCCGGGCCGCCATCACATCGCGCAGGTCGTTGCTGCCGATCTCGGCCATCCCCAGCAATCCGCTCTGCTTGTTGAGGAGCGTGTTGGCGGCATCAAGGCTGAGACGCCCGTGCTCCATCAGGTGCAGGACGACCGCCGGGTCGAGGTCCCCGCAGCGGGTTCCCATGATCAGCCCTTCGAGCGGAGTGAACCCCATGCTCGTGTCGATGGCGACTCCGCCTTTTACCGCCGTCATGCTGCAGCCGTTGCCGAGGTGGCAGGTGATGATCCGCAAGTCGGCCAGGGGGCGGCCGAGGAATCGCGCCGCCTCCTCCGACACGAACTTGTGGCTGATGCCGTGAAAGCCATAGCGGCGGATGCGCTCCTCCCGGTAGAACCGGTAGGGCAACCCGTATAGAAAGGCTTCGCGCGGGATGGTGGCGTGAAACGCCGTGTCGAATACGGCCACCTGAACGGCATGCGGGATGCGGTGCTCGCAGGCCTCGATGCCGGCCAGGTTTGGAGGGTTGTGCAGAGGGGCGATCCGGGCGCACTCGGCGATGACGGCCTTCACCTTTGCGGAGATGACCACGGGTCGGGTGAGCGCCTCGCCCCCGTGCACCACCCGGTGGCCGACGGCCGTGATCTCCTGCACCGAGGTCAACACTGCATTCCGCGGGTCGGCCAGGGCTGAGACGATCACTCCGACCGCTTGATCGGCATCGGTTACCCCCACCGGCAGCTCGCAGGCGACTCCCTCCGCGTTGCGGAACCTGAACCGGGGATCATCCAGACCGATGCGTTCGACGATCCCGCTCGCCATCGATGCCAACCGCCCGGTATCGAACAGGGTGAATTTGACCGATGAGCTGCCCGCGTTGATGACCAGTATCGCCATGAATGGGATCAAAAAAAAGGTCAATAGTTGGCTTCCAAAATCTGTACGACATCGGCTTCCGTCACACCGCGGGGGTTGTTGCTGATGAGTCGAACGGCCCCGACGGTGGCCTTCGCCAGGGCCGGGAACTCCTCCCGGGGTACCCCGTAGTCGCTCAGCCGGTATGAGATGCCCACGTCGTCAAGCAGGCTTTTGACAGCTCTCACGGAGAGGCGCGCGGCCTCGATATCGGGGAGCCTGCGCGTGTTCTCGCCGAAGGCCCGGGCGATGGCGGTGAACTTGACCGGGGCGGCGATCCGGTTGAACTCCATCACCCAGGGTAGAATAAAGGCCGTGAGCAGTCCGTGGGGCAGGTGGAATTTCCCGCCGACGGCAAGCGCCATGGCGTGGGCGAGGCCGTTCTGGGTGTTCGAGAAGGCCATTCCGGCGAGGCAGGAGGCGTGCAGCATATTTTCCCGGGCGGTGCGGTGGGTTCCGTTGGCATAGGCGAGCCGCAGGTTCTCCGCCACGAGGCGGATGGCCTTCAGGTTGAGTGTGTCGGTGAAGACCGACGCCCGCACCCCCACATAGGATTCGATCGCGTGCACCAGGGCGTCCATGCCGGTCATGGCCGTCACCCGCGGCGGCAGGGCGAGGGTCAGCTGAGGGTCCAGAAGCGCCGCGCGGGCGAACATGTGCTCGCTGACGATGCCTTTCTTGACGTTGTTTTTGGTGTCGGAGAGCACACAGATAGAGGTCATTTCGCTGCCGGTGCCGGCGGTCGTGGGGATCAGGATCAGCGGGACGCCCGCCTGCGGGACCATCTCCATGCCGAAGTACTTGTCGACCGGCCCGGGATTGGTCATCAGCACGGAGGTCACCTTGGAGATGTCGAGCGAGCTGCCGCCCCCGAGGCCCACGATCAGATCGGGTCCGAAGGCATGGGCAGCCTCGACCGCCGCCAGGGCGATCTCGACCCGTGGATCGGGCTCGACCTCGGCAAAGACCCCGAAGCTGATCTTGGCACGTTCGAGCACGTTCGTGATCAGATCCAATACTCCAGCCGCTTTGATTCCGGGATCGGTGACCACCAGAATCCGGCGGCCCTTAGCCCGTTTGATCTCCTCCGGCAACCCTTCCAGGGCACCGGAGCCGAAGACTAACCGTCGCACGGTTTCAAACGAGTGCACCGTCATGGGGTCCTCTCACGTTAGGGTAAGGGGATTAAGTCCCTTTGCACGAATGGCAGCCATGGTCCCGGCACTGCCGCCACCAATGATCAGAATATCGGTTTGCATGACCGGGAAATCATATTTTATTCGCCGGCCATTGCCGTGAAACGAGTGAACCGCGCAGGCCAGTGATAGGTCATGTTGAGTGGATGGCTTCCTTCATGCCTCGGTCGAGCACGTCCACGGCAAAATCGATATCGGATTTTTCGATGCAAAGGGGCGGGTTGATGCGAAGGACGTTTCCGAAAACTCCCCCTTTGCCGACAATCAGCCCGTTCTCCCGGGCATAATCGGCGACCACGCCGGCAATGGCGTCCGCCGGCGCCTTGGATGCAGGGTCTTTTACCAGTTCGATCCCCATCATTAGTCCCCTGCCTCGGATATCTCCGATGACGGCATGGTTCGTTTTGAGTTCCTTGAGCTGAAGTTTCAAGCAGTCGCCGACGATCCGCGCGTTTTCCTTTATGCCGTCTTCATCCACGGCGCGCAGGACCGCGCGGCCGGCGGCGCAAGAGACAGGATTGCCGCCATAGGTGTTGAAAAACTTTTTCCCCGCCATGGCCTCTGCAATTTCCCGTCGCGCTACCACGGCGGAAAGCGGGAAACCGTTCCCAATGCCCTTGCCAAGCACGACAATGTCCGGAAGGACGCCGTGCGCTTGAAATCCCCAGTAATCAGATCCCGTGCGCGTGAAGCCGGTCTGAACCTCATCAAGGATGCAGATGCCTCCCGCCGCCCGCGTCCGCTGGAAGGCACCGGCAAGGTAGCCGGGAAGCAGCGGCATGACCCCTCCGAATCCTTGAATCGGCTCGGCGATGAACGCGGCAATTTGGCCCGGCGTCGACGCTCCGATGGAGTGGTCGATTTCATCTAGATAGGGCTGAAGGGCGGCACCGAACACACCCCGGTAGGCGTCGGGATTGGGGACGTGAATGATCCCGTGAACCGACGGGACCGGCTGGCGGCAGGTTTGAATGGCGGTGAGCGACATGGGTCCGAGTTGAAGGCCATGGTAGCAATTGCGTAAAGCGATAATTTCGAAATTCCCGGTGTACAGGCGCGCCATTAAAACGGCGAGGTCGATAGCCTCCGAGCCGCTGTTGACGAAATGAGCCACCCAATCTCCATCCGCGGGAAAACGCGCCACCAATTCCTCTGCAAAAAAGGCGGGTCCAGATTGGAAATACATGGTGGTACAGTGTGCCATCAAATCAATCTGTTTTTTGACTTCGCGGTTTACCAGGGGGTGATTATAGCCGACGCTGATGCAGAGATTCTGCACCATGAGATCTACATACTTCTTTTCGTTCACATCCCACAGGTACTGACCTTCGCCTCTTTTCAACACCAGCGGCTTGGAATAGGCTTGAAACGTCCGTAGAGAGGGAGACAAGAAGGTCTTCCGCTTTTCTACGACCATGTCGTAGGACTCCGTGGTTTCAATCGGGCCGTAGTCTCTGTCTTTATCGAACACCGGTGCTATCCCTTTTCGTCCGCCATGAACCGTTCAGCTACAGGAGAAGTTCGGTCTCTTCGGTAATCATCTGGCGCAGCTCCAAAAACTCCTTGTCGGTGTGTTCCCTTGGGCGGGGCAGGTCGACCGTGTAGCTGGATTTCATCCGGCCCGGCAGCTTCCCCTCCAGAGTGATGATGCGGTCTCCCAGATAAACCGCCTCGTCGATGCTGTTGGTGACGAAAATGACGGTTTTTTTATCGGAGGCCCAGATGCGCGCCGTTTCCTGCTCCATGAGGTAGCGTGTCTGAGCATCCAGTTGACCGAAGGGTTCGTCCAGGAGAAGGACCTCGGGCTTGTTCGCATAGGCCCTGGCGATGCCGACCCGCTGTTTCATGCCGCCGCTCAACTGATGCGGGTAGGCTTTTTCGAACCCTCCCAGCCCGACGAGTTGAATGTAATGTCCGGCGACCTCACGCCGTTGCCTCTTGGGCATCCCCTGGATCTTGAGCCCCATTTCCACATTGCCCATGACGGTTTTCCACGGAAACAGCGTATACTTTTGAAATACCATTCCCCGGTCAGGGCCCGGGCCGCTCACCTCTTTGCCGTTCAATAGAACCTGACCGGTGGTGGGAGTCTCCAGCCCCGCTATGATACGCAGCAGGGTGGATTTTCCGCATTGGCCGGGCCCCACGATGACAAGAAATTCGTTCTCAGCTACGCACAGGCTGATGGTTTGCAGCACATGAATCACGACCGTGCCGCGCAGCTGTTTGAAGCTCTTGCTGACATCGCAACATTCGATCTTGCCGTTTTCTCGGGTCATTGGGGCAGATCCACCTTCCACGGACAAACCAGTCTTTCGATCTTGCTCAACACGACGGTGATCAGATAGGCGGTGATGGCGATGACGATCATTCCGCTTACGATCATCGCCGGGTTGGACATCGTCATTCCAAGGACGATAATAAAGCCCATGCCAGAGCGGGCACCGACCAACTCGGCTGCGAGCACACAGCTCCATGACACGCTCAACGCGATCTGCAGTCCTGCGAACAACGCCGGAAACCCGGCGGGTAAAGTCACCTCGATCATTTGCTGCCAGCGATTGGCGCCGAGCATGCGAATGGCATCATAGAGCGCGGGATCCACTAGTCGTATCCCGTTGAAGGCGTTTATGAGGGCCGGAACAAAGGCTCCAATCGCGATGATGAACACCTTGGATTCTTCCCCGATGCCGAACCAGAGAATGGAGAGTGAAATCCAGGAAATCGGTGGCATGGGTTTGAAAAGGTCGAATACCGGTTTCACGATGGCGTTGACGTAGCGGTTCAACGCCATGAACAGACCGAGTGGAACACCGATACCTGAGCCGATGGCAAAACCGATCAGCACTCGGTGAATGCTGGCCCACAAATGACCCCACAAGTCTTTGCCCGCCAGTCGTTCCTGGGCGATTCGCACCAACTCTTGGAAGACGTGGGCGGGGGTCGGCATGTAGGTCGAGTATTTCGAGGTGACCGCCGCCCAGTACCAGATCGTCAGAAAACAAATGATGGATAAGCCGTAAAGGAAATAGCGGTTTTTAAATAGACTGGAAACAATTTTTCCGATGCTGTTGATAGGGGCCGCCGCCCGTGCCGGAAGTTGTTGGTTGACCACCATGTTCATGTTGCCGCCCCTCCTCGCTCAAGACCTGCCGTCAGTCGTCGCTCGACCCAGTCGATGAACTGACTGATGATCCAGCCGGTAAGCCCAACCATGAGCATGCCCAATACGATCATGTCCGGTCGGAGCAGCCTGCGCCCCATGGTGATCAGATATCCGAGGCCTTCATCGGCGGCAATCAATTCGGCCGCCACCAGGGTCGTCCACGCGAGGGCCAAGGCGATCTGAAGTCCTCCGAACACCATGGGCAGTGCGGAGGGGATGCAAATTTTGATGAAGATCTGCCAGTCTGAAGCCCCGTAGGTGCGGGCCATTTGAATGAGGGTGGGGTTTGTCATGCGTACGCCGGTGTAGGCATTTATGACGCACGGCACGACGGCGCAGGCCCAGATAATGAACACTTTGCCGGTCAATCCGATCCCGAACCAGAAAATAGCCAGCGGAATCCACGCGACCGGAGGAATCGGGCGAATCATTTCGAAAATAGGTCTGGCCAGGCCTTCGGCGACGACGAACCAACCCATCAAGAGCCCGAGGGGGATTCCGACGACCAAGGCCAGGATGTAGCCCAGCAATGCTTCCGTCACGCTGACAATGGTATGGGTGAGAAGCACCGCGCCGTCGGGGTCGGGGTTGGTCAATTTGTCGAGGAAGATGGCTCCGACTTGCTTGGGGGATGCCAAGAGAACGTTCGGGACCACCCCGGTATCCACCAACAACTGCCAGACTACAAAAAACCCTATGATGCTGATCCAGGGGGTAAGTTTAAGGAGCAAGGGGTCCCGCAGCTTGTCTGAAGGCTTCATGATATCGATCCCAGAGCTGTTGGCGGCGGGGCCTGGGCCCCGCCGCCGTATGGCAAGATCCGGTTACATTCCCGCCGCCATTTTCAGAAATTTGTCGGTGATGAACGGCGTTTTCATCACTTTTTCGCGCTCCTGGGCCGTAAAGCGCTTATTGTCGGTGAAAAATTGTGAAAGAGCGTCCATGTACTGGTAGGCTTGGCTCTTGCCCTTCGAGCCGTCGAAAATAGCAAGGTTTTCCTTCAGATCGAGCATCGGGTGCAGTTCGATATCCATTTTGACCATATCCATCGTCAGCTCGACGCCAGCCCAATCCTTCAGGAACTTCTGATATTCTGCCGCCTGCTTTACGGTTTCCTTCTTCTGTCGGGTTACCTGGTCAAAGTACATTTTTAAGAAGGTTGCGACCTTTTCCGGGTTCTTATCCCCATACTCTTTGCTGGTGATCAAAACCAGGGGCACCGTACTGCCGCAATCCTCTCCATTGGCAACTTTTTTCCACCCCTTGCTCAGACCGGCCATGGTGAAAGGGGCCCACAACGAAACGATATCCCCCTGCCCGGACTCAAACGCCGCCACCGCCTGCCCTTGCTCCATGTTCAGGATTTTTACATCGGCATCGCTAAGACCGAGACGCTTCAGCCAGGTGCTCAGAACGTAGTGGCCGGATGACACGGTCGAGGTCAGCACCTTCAACCCTTTCACCGTCTCAGGGGATCCGTACATATTGGGGTATTTCGGGTTGTATCCTTTTACTTTGAGGATGGGGCTGTCCGGCCGCACCAATACGAAATTGTTGAAGGCATCGTCGTGGGTCATGCCGATCATGTAGGCCTCGTACCGCAGGGCGGCCATTACCATCGGTACCGCACCCGTGGCCCCGACGTCCCAGGCCTTCGCCGGCAGCGCTTCCACCTGCGGCATCCCTGAATCGAAATAAACCATTTCCATGTTGAGGTTATGCTTTTTTTGTGTGCCATCCTGGATGGCCTGCCATGTCAGGAAGGATTCAAATTCCGGCTGATGGCTGACTTTGAGTTTGATGGGATCCTTGGCGAATGCGGCTGAGGACAGAAGACAAAGGATTCCCACAACGGCTACGAGCGAATAAAATTGAACTCCCCGAACGCCTCTTTTCATGTGACACCTCCTCTGATTTGCTGGGTTTGGATATGGGTTGCTTCCCTGGCCGCATGACACGCTTTTAGAACTGGTTTCATAACCCCTTCTAACGGCTGGGGGCTGCGTTGCAGGCCTCTCGAACGTGCTCACAACCTGTTAAGGTTGCAGCGCTTTCGAATCGGCATGCGCCTTGCCCGCAACCGTGATCCGAGGTTATGAAACCAGTTCTAGTCACTCCATCCCCTCGAATGGGGTTTCTGAAAGCGCCGCGAAGCCTACCACCACCGAATCAGCTCGGTTACCTGCTTGCGGATAGAGATGAAATCCGGGTCGATGAAACTCCGCGGACGCGGCAGATCGACATGAATTTCAGCCTTAACCGTTGTAGGCTTGTTGGTTAGAACCAGAATCCGTTCAGCGATGTAAACGGCCTCTTCTATGTTGTGCGTCACAAAAATGACCGTGCTGCCGAGGGTCTGCCACAGTTTGACCAGTTCATCTTCGAGATAGCAACGGAGCTTGACATCCAACTGGCCATAAGGTTCATCCATCAGGAGCAAATCAGGGTTGGTGGCGAAGGCCCGCGAGACGGCGACGCGCTGCTCCATGCTGGCGGAAATCTGGTTGGGAAAGAGGTTGGCGCAGTCGGACAGTCCGACCATTTCAAGAATGTTCAGGAGACGTTGTTGCCGCTCGTGGGCTGGGACTCTCTTGATTTTCATTCCGAATTCAACATTGTCCTTAACCGTCAACCAGGGCAGCGATGAGGGTTCCTGAAAAACAAAGGCAAGGTTGTGCTTCTTCGGATCGGCCTCGCGGCCGTCGATCAAAATATGGCCTTTTGTGGCGGGAATTAATTTGGACAACAAATTGAGGAAAGTGGTTTTCCCGCAGCCGGTGGGACCGACAATGGCCAGCAACTCTCCTCGGCCGACCGAGAAGTTGATGTTGTCGAGGACCAGGAGCTCCTCAAATTGCTTGGTCAGCTGGAGGACCTCCACCTTGGCATCGCGCTGCGGCCGTGGTCCCAATTTATGTTTCCTCCTTAATTCGAGTGCCTGCGAGGACTATTCTTTATACTCTGCGTCGGAAATTGCCAGCGCCTTGTCGATGACCGACATGGCATGGTCGATCTCGTCCTTGGTGATCGTCAGGGGTGGGGTCAGCATGAGGACACTGGCGGCCCCTGCCAGAATATAAACGCCCTCTTCAAAGAGTTTGGAGAGAATTTTGACTTTGGCCGTAGCCGGCCGGGGCGGTTCCATGAGGGCTTCGTGGCTCGGCTCGCGGGTTTTTCGGCTTTTCACAAGCTCCATGCCGCAGAACAACCCCTTGCCGCGAACATCGCCGACGGAAGGATGCTTGTCTTGGATTTCCAGCATCTTTTCCATCAAATAAGCGCCCATTTGGGCGGACCGCTCAACAAGATGGTCCTCCTGATAGGCCTCGATGGTGGCCACTGCCGCCGCCATGGCCAGGGTGTGGCCCGAATAGGTGTGGCCGTGAAGATAGGGAAACTCTGCGAACTTGTCCGCAACCCATTTGCGGACAATCGTTGCCCCCAGTGGGACATAACCCGATGTGATGCCTTTGGCCGTTGTCAAGATATCCGGTACGACGTCCCAATTTTGCACGCCGAACCATTTGCCGGTGCGGCCAAAACCGGTCATGACCTCGTCGGCGATGAGGACCACTTCGTACTTGGTGCAGATTTCCCGTATCTTCTGCCAGTAGCCGTCCGGCGGTACGATGATGCCGCCGGGTCCCATGATCGGCTCAGCGATGAAACCGGCCACGCGCCTCGCCCCGCCTTCGCGCCGGATAACGTCTTCAACGTGTTTCGCGCATTGAAGGTCACAGGCCGGGTAGGTGGCTCCGAACGGGCAGCGGTAGCAATACGGCTCAAGGCAGTGCAGCGTGCTGGGCACGGCCGGCTCGTAGTGCCAGTTTCTGAATTCAGCCGAAAGCGACATCGAGCCATACGTCGAGCCGTGGTAGGCGCGGTAGCGGGAGATGATTTTCTGCTTGCCCGTGACGGCACGGATGATTTTCATGGCCCCTTCGTTCGCCTCGGTCCCACCGGTTGAAAAAAACGACTTGGTCAAATCCCCGGGGGTGATGTCGGCCATGAGCTTGCCGAGGCGCGCTTTGGGTTCGGTGGCGAACTGCGAGTTGACCGCTGCCAGTTTGCCCGCCTGGTCCGTGATCGCCTTCACTACCCGTGGATCGGAATGGCCCAGGTTGGTGAAGACAAATTGAGACGAAAAATCGAGAAACTCCTTGCCGTCCGTGCCATAAAAGTAATTGCCCTTGCCGTGGTCGGCGATGAAGGGCTTCAGGCCTTTTTGGGGTACCCACGGAAACAAGACATGATCGGTTTCGTACTTGATGATGGTTTCGGGGTCTAGCGGTTGTTTTTGGGACATGTGGGACCTCCTTGGTTTGGCAACGATGCGGGATCGACCTTCACCTTTTGCAAAACGGTGGCGTTCCGCCCTAAGGGTTGACGCCGGCCTTCATCAGTACTGTCTGAATACTTTCCGCAAATCCGCCACGCAATAAGTTTGTCGGTATTCGTACGGACGATCTCTGTAAGTGAAAGCGAGCATCTCGATGAAAAGAACCGGGTGTTTCTTCTCAATTTCCAAAAGCCGAGCCGCTTCGGCGGGGGGGCGGCTCGCGCCGATCAGCTCTTGGTTGTAGATGGTCGGCAGGCCGAATTTCTCCTCGATGGTGTGGTACAGGGTTTTCTGCTCGAAATGGGACGTCGGGATGGCGTCGATTCCGCGGAAGAGCAGCGCGGGCAGGTAGCTGACGGAAAACACCACCGGGGATTCTTTGGAACGAAAGATGCGTTTCAGCTCGAAAAGCTCTTGCGTGGGCTTGATTTGCAAATGGGAGTTGGCCGGCTGGAACCCGGCGATTTTACGCAGACCGAGGAGGTGAACGGACAACTCCTTTTCCTTGTCCCCGAATTTTTCAAGAAACCGGTAATACCGCAGGCTCTCCCTTCGAAGTGTTGTTCCCGCGACAAACGTACCTTTGCCTTGGATGCGGTACAGATATCCTTCATGCACCAAATTCAAAATGGCTTTTTTAGCGGTGCCGACGCTGACGCCGTAGGATTCGGCCAAGCGGCGTTCGGGCGGGATCAAGCTTCCAGGGCTCAGGCTGCCGTTCTCGATGTTGCGGAGGAGGGTGCCCTGCAGCCGGTAGTAACGGGGGATCGGGCTGCCGTTTTTGGCCTCCCGGCTTTTCCGTGGCCTTTGTACCATCTTGGGCACACCCTCAAATTGATATACACATTTATACTTTTTGCCCTATGCTACATGGTGTCGGTTGTCAACAACTATTGCACGGTGGCGGACGCTCATGATGATGGAGCGAAATTGCGGAAGCGAAAACGGTGGGTGCCCTCCCGGCCCGGGACGGAGGTGATCGCTGCCCAGATCCTGCGCGATGCCGAGGATGGGCTGTGGGGCGGGCTTTCGGCCCTGGGGATCATCATATGATGCCCTAGCGGTGGCGGCCACGCTCGTCGGCCGGAAATTCGCCCTGACGGAGAGAGGGTAGGCGCCGGGGAAGCGCTGGGAATGCCTCAGCCCATCCCGGAGCGAACCACCACGTAGTGGGTCGCCGGGCCGCGCCCGGTTTTGCGGAGCAGCCCCCGGCGCACCAGGTCCTGGAGGTCGTAGATGGCGGTGCGGGGCGGGAGCATGCCGCCGATCATCTCCTCGTAGGCCGTGCGGGTCACCTGGCCCCGGGCCAGGATCAGCGGGAAGGCTTTCTGCTGCCGGGGGTTCAACCCCGGCGGCAGGCCGGCGCCCGCGGCCGCCGCTGGGGCTACCGACACGGCCGGCCCGGGGCCGTGCCCGCTTGCTTCCTCTACGTCCAGCGGGATGTCCTCGGCCTGGATCACCCGGCCCTCGGCCATGACCACGGCCCGGATGATGCAGTTCTGGAGCTCGCGCACATTGCCCGGCCAGTCGTAGTCGGTCAATTTGAAAAGCGCCCCCTTGCTGAGTCCGATCCCGCTTTTGCCGCTCAGCTTCTCCTGCAGAGCCAGGAAATGGCGCGCGAGGACCACGATGTTCTCCTTCTGCTCACGCAGCGGCGGGGTGTGGATCGTGATCACCTTGAGGCGGAAGTAGAGGTCCTCGCGGAACATCCCCCGCTCGATCAACGCCTTCAGGTCGGCGTTTGTGGCGGCGATCAGGCGCACGTTCACTTCTATCTCGCGGTCGCTGCCCAGGGGCTTGATCTTGCGCGCCGAGAGGGCCCTGAGGAGCGCCTGCTGGACCCGGGGCGAGGCCGCCTGGATCTCGTCCAGGAAAAGGGTGCCGCGGTCGGCCTCGAGAAAGGCCCCCTTGCGGTCGGCCTTGGCCTCGGTGAAGGCGCCCTTCACGTGGCCGAAGAGGGTGTCGAGCAGCAGGTTCTCGTCCAGTGCGCCGCAGTTGATCGAGATGAAGGGCCCTGCGGCGCGGGTGCTCAGGCGGTGGACGGCCTCGGCGGCCAACTGCTTGCCGGTGCCGGTCTCACCGATGATGAGCACATCCGCGTCGGCCGGGGCGGCCTTCATGATTTCGGTTTTAAGCCGTTCGATCCGGGGGCCGTAGCCGACGATCGCCGGTATGGGGTCGCTGCCGGCCTCCGGCGCGGGGTCGGCGAGCGCCCGGTCCAGAAACGCCTGCTCTTTCAAGAGGGAGGCGCGGATCACGCGCTCCTTTTCGCGGAGCTCATCGCCCTGCCGCTGAAGCTCGGCGGCGAGCGTGTTGAGAGCGGCCTGCAGCACGTTGATCTCTTTGCCGTAGTAGGGCATGGCGATGGGCGGGGACTCCGTGCCCTGGGAGATCCCTTTGGCGGTTTCGGCGAGCTTCAGGATCGGCCGGGTGATGGTCCGTCCGAGAATGTAAATCAGCCCAGAGATGATCAGGGCCGAGGCGACGGCAACGATCAGCATTGCGTCCACATACTTGTAGCCGGCTGAAAGCGGCAGTCGGCTGATGTCCATGAATGCCACCCCGGCTACCACCTGCGGCGCGGCGCTCGCGCGGGTACGGAATCGGATAGGGGCGTAGGCCAGGAAAAAATCCCGGCCGAAGGCGTTCGGCTGGTATCCGGTCACGTTGAAAGCGTTGCTGCGGCCCGCGCGCACATCCGCGACCATCTTCCAGTAGCGCTCGAAAATGGTGTCGGGCCGGAAGGAGCTTTCAATCCCCTGGTGGCCCAGGCTGCCGCTGTAGCCGGAGCGGGCCAGGTAGGTGGAAAGGTCGGCCTGGGGTCGGTCCAGCGGCTCGGATTGAAAAAGAACCCAGCCCTCGGTGTCGAACAGGAAAAAGTAACGTTCCTCAGCCGTGCGGGGAAAGGGCCAAACGGGGGATTCGGTGGAGTTGAAAAGGGATAGGATGTTGCGCACCGCCACCGCATCGACCCAGGTCACGAGGAAACCCGACTCGGAGGGGGTGGCCATCACAAAGACTTTGCGGGCCAGTTTTTGGTTTGGCTGCTCCGGTTCCGGGAAAGGATGCTCGATGACCGTGAGGGGTGAAAGCCAGACCTGGCCGGTCTCCAGTCCCTTTACCTTGTCGTAGTAGATCAGGGGGCTGGGCTTTAGTTCTGTTATCCGTTCCGCCGGTATTTGCACGATTTTACCGGCTTTAGCAATAAAAACCAAATGATCTAGATTTTTTTGCGAGATATAGGCTACCCCGCTGAATTCTATCCCACCAATAACCCCGCTTCTGGCAAGAAACCGGTGGATCGCGGCGGCGTCGATCCTCCCATGTGAAAAAGCGGCGAGATCCAGACGCCAGCGATCGAGGAAGGTATCGATTTCCTGCCGTACGGATAGAGCCTGCATTTTGCTCGATCTTTCCAGTGCATTGCCGATCAGCTCCCTCGATATAGAATAATTAATGAATCCGGTAGCTATGAGGATGATCAATACGGGCGGGATCAGGCCAAGTATTAAGCGTGTCTTCAGGCTGCTGCTGCGGACGAGGTTGCGAACCCGTTCATAGCTCGAATCCGGCAAATGTTCCCTGAACAGGCGCATGCCATCCCCTAAATCGCGCAAAGCAGTGTTGCAGGAAATTTAAACCCACCTCTCATTGCCATAACCTGACATCTAAATCAATAAATATTTATATTGAAATCAGCAGCTAAATTATTGCGTGACTTTCTGGCACACCAATTGCTTTTCAGGGCATGCGTTAATTCGATCTCGCCTTAAACGAAACCGGTGTGAACACACTATGTGAAAGGAGGACAATCATGGGTTCTTTAGTGAGAAGAGTAAGTTATGTGCTGACCGGCCTTTGGTTCAGCGCGGGGGCGGCCTTTGCCGCCGGCGGAGGCGATGCCTCTCCTATCGTCATCGTGGCCGACTCGCGCAAGCTGACCGGAATCATGGCCTGGTGGGCGAACCTTTACAACGAGAGCCATTTCTACTTCACGCTCTTGACCATTATCCTGATCCCCCTGATCGGCGTTATTTTCGGGCTTCTGGCCGACCTGGTGATGCATTTCG
>JBFYWX010000492.1:0-5264 GCA_041310825.1 Desulfobacteraceae bacterium
CGCCCCGGTCATCGCCATCACCTCCTTTTTCTTCATCGGCGGGGCGCTGTTCGGCTACTTCGTGGTCTTTCCCTCCGGTTTCAAATTCCTGCTGAGCTTCGGGGCGGATTACATCCGCACCTTGCCCTCGATGCGCGAGTACCTGGACTTTTCCACCAAACTCATGATCGCCTTCGGGCTGGTGTTCGAGATGCCGGTGCTGCTGACGTTACTGGCACGGCTGGGAGTGACCTCGGTTGAGGCCTTAAAGCGCCACCGCCGCTACGCCATCGTCCTCTCTTTCGTCGTGGCCGCCTTCCTGACCCCCGACGTGGTCTCGATGCTGCTGTTGGCCGTGCCGCTCATGATCCTCTACGAGGTGGCCATCGTCGGCGCACGGCTCGTAACCCGCAAAAAACCGGCGGAGTCAAACGTGGAAAACAAGCCGGCCTGATCCGGTGTGCGGCTCTGCAGCCGGTTCGAATCGCCATTGACAGTCAGACCGCAGCTTGGTAAAAAAAGAAGAGTGCTTGAGTTGGGTACTGGGCTTGTTATCCGGCAAGAACCACAAACTCAAAGGAGGCAGAGGGGAGGACATGAATAAGCGCATTTGGTTGACCGTTCTGGCAGTGTCGGTGGGCTTGCTCTTTGCGGCCGGCATCTACGCCAAGGTGGCCGACGTGATCAAGATCGACAGCCCAGGCTGCGAAAACACCAAGGGACCGGTGGAGTTCAGCCACAAGCTGCACGCCGAAGATTACGCCAAGAAGTACCCCAAGCTCAATCCCAACGGGTGTGGGGACTGCCACCATGACGACAAAGGCAAGCCGATCGCGGGCCTGAAGGACGACAGCAAGGTTCAGAAATGCATCGAGTGCCACAAGCAGTGCGGTGAGGCGCCCAAGGGCAAGGACGCGCCCAAGCTCGACAAGAAAGCCAAGCTCGCCTGGCTGGCCGAGGCCTACCACCAGAACTGCACGAGCTGCCACCGGGACTACAACAAAGAGTTCAAACCCGAGAAGAAAGCCCCGGTGACCTGCAACGACTGCCACCCGAAGAAGTAGCGGCCGTACTATCTGAATCAGGAAGCGGGCGTCTTATAGAAGACGCCCGCTTTCGTTTTCAAGGCTCCCGGACCAGCGCCTACCTCTTTCGCAGCGCGACCCCCGCCCACTCGAATTCCTCGGCCCGCCATACGCACTCGAAGCCCGGGCGGTAGGCGGACAGAAGCTCGCCGCATTCCTCCGTGCGGATGCCCGACACAACCACGCCTGCCCCGCTTTCAGTCAGCGCCTCGATCGTAGCGGCCAGTCGGACTAAGGTCGGCAGGCGCAGGTTGGCGGAAACAAGCGCGAAACGGCGGTTGACCTCCGTGACCGGCCGGTCCGCGATCTCGATCCGCCCCTCCAACCCGTTGAGGCGCACATTCTCGCGCGCCTCAGCCACAGCGCAGGGGTCGACGTCCAACCCGACCCC
The DNA here is from genome assembly GCA_041310825.1 of Desulfobacteraceae bacterium. Lineage (GTDB taxonomy): Bacteria > Desulfobacterota > Desulfobacteria > Desulfobacterales > SpSt-501 > SpSt-501. Next base: position 1,456 of record JBFYWX010000492.1, read on the forward strand.
GCGTGAAAGCCCCAATTTCACGGCTGCGATGGCCAACACCCCGGTACCGGTGCCGATGTCGAGGACCGCTCCGCCGGCCACCGGAGGGCTCCCGGGCAGGCTCAACACCGCTTCGATCGCCGCCAGCGCCAGCCGGGTCGTCGGGTGCCGGCCGGCACCGAAAGAGGCGCCGGGGAGGATTTGGATCAAAACTTCGTCGCTTTCAGGGGAAACCGCTCGACCGGGCGGGGCGAGCACAATGCGCCGGGCGACCCGCACGGCGCGGTCGAACGAGGGTTCGAGAAAGGTGCGCCCATGCTCGTGCGCATAGACAAGCTCCCCTGCTGCCACCAGGTCGCGGATTGCCGCCTGCACGGCCTTTCGTGAAACACCGCAGGCAAATTGGTTCAGGATGTCGACCGAGGTGCGTCGTCGACCGACGATGAACGCGAGAATCGGCCCCCGCAACTCTTCGGCGGCGCCCTCAGCCGCTTTTTTTCCGGGATCGAAAGGCGGCAGCATTGCGCACCAGGGCGGTCGCCCAGCCCGGGGTGCCCAGGGCGTGAATGTGGGTATAGGTGGCGAGCACGTTCTTGTAGAGGATCCCGTCGCGGTGCCCGTGGATCCCGACCCCGCGTCGCATGCGAAAGACCAGGTCGCTGTCGCGACCCGTCCAGCGCAGCACCCGTGAGTAATGAAACTCGTGGCCGCGGATCTCGGTGCCGGCCGGGTAGAAGGGGTTTGCCCCCTCCACGGCCACAACCGTGTAGCCGTGACCTTGCGGCCGCTTGAAGAGGCCGAAGGCCACCGGCAGCACCCCGGTCATCGCGTGGCGCCGCCCCTCCACCTCGAGCGCCTCGCCCAGGTACATCAGGCCGCCGCATTCGGCGTAGACCGGAAGCCCCTCCTCGACCAGCTCGCGCAGCCGACGGCTGAAGGCGGTGTTGGCCGCAAGCTCGGCGGCATGGGTCTCGGGAAACCCGCCGCCGATATAAAGGGCATCGATACCGGGCAGATCGCTGTCCGATAGGGGGCTTGCCGCCACGATCTCGGCCCCCGCGGCCGTGAGGGCTTCCAGGTTTTCCGGGTAGTAGAACTGAAAGGCGGAATCCCGCAGCACCCCGATGCAGGCAACGGGAGGGGATGAGACCGGAGTGGCAGGGGAGGGGTGAGCGTCCGGCGCCGCGGTGCACACAGAGGCCACGGAGGGGGCGGCCCGCGCGATGCGGCGCAACGCCTCCAGATCGATGTGACGGGAGGCCACCTGCGCCATTGCAACGATCGAGTCGGCGGCCCAGTCGTGCTCGGGGGTGGGCACCAGCCCCATGTGGCGTTCGGGGAAAATCCCGCGAGCGAGCTTGGGCAAGGCGCCGATCACCGGCACCCCGCTGTAATGCTCGATGCTGCGTCTCAGGATCGATTCGTGGCGCGCCCCGGCGACCCGGTTCAGGATGAGGCCGCGGATCGCCACCCCCGGGTCGAAGCCGACGCATCCGCAGACGACCGCCGCCATCGTGCGCGTGGTCTTGGTACAGTCCAGGCACAGGACCACCGGTGCGCTGAGGAGCTTGGCCAGCTCCGCCGTGCTGGTGGCCCCGTCGAGGTCGATGCCGTCGTACAACCCGCGGTTGCCTTCGATCACGGACAGGCCGTCGGCCGCGCTGTGGGAACAAAACGAGCGCCGGATGGTCTCGGCGCTCAGAAGAAAGGTGTCCAGATTGTAGCAGGGCCGGCCTGCCGCCAGAGCAAGCCAGCCCGCATCGATGTAATCCGGACCTTTTTTAAAGGGGGCGACCGAATTCCCGCAGGCCTTCAACGCGGCGATGAGCCCGATCGAGACAACCGTCTTGCCCGAACCGCCGCGCAGGGCCGAAATGACCACCCGCGGGAAATTCGTTTCATGGGACTGCATGCCTGCCTGATGGTCCGTGGGCCGAAATCCGGCGGAGGATTTAATCCTCGTGCTCGGCCGACTGCTGCTTCCCGGTCCCCTTCAGGCCGTACATGGAGGTGCTGCCGCTGGACCAGTACTCCAGCGTCCCGTCGGTGACCATGTCGTTGATCAACTTCTTGGCCTCGCGGGGTTTCATCTCCAGGATCCCGGCCAGATCGTTGAAGTAGAACTTGGATTTGTTCTTAAGTTTCTTGGTGAGCTCTTCGACCACTTTGGCTTTGGCTTCCGCGTAATCCATGGGGTCCCTCGTTGGGTTGAAGTGCGGGGGGCACCCGCGGGTGCCCCCCGGTATGATACGGCCGCCCGTTTAGAACTTGAACTGGGTGGTCTGGCGCCAGGTGTAGTAGGCCGGATCGCGGAAATCGTCGATCAGGTGATGGGTGAAGGGCAGGTTGCATTTCTCGAAGAAGCGCTCCCAGCCGATCCGCTCGGCCCACTCGCCCAGCCGTTCGTACTTGCGGGCTTCCTTGGCATAGGCCTCGACGATGTTCTTGATCGTCGCGGTCGTCTGCGGCCAGCGCGGGGCCTCGTTCGGCAGGAAGGCCACGACGACCTTCGAGAACTTGGGCGCGCTGATGCGGTTGGAGACCTTGCCGCCCGCCATGATGACGATGCCATCGCCCTCCTTGTCGGCCAGCGGCATGGCCGGGCACATGGTGTAGCAGTTGCCGCAGAACATGCAGCGTTCGTTGTTGACGGCGACGCTGTTCACCTTTTGGCCGCCGATCTCCACCTTGGCCGGTTTGATGGCCGCGGTCGGACAGGCTGCGATGGCAAGCGGAATCTCGCACATCTTGTCCAGGTACTCGTGGTCGAGCATGGGCGGTTTGCGGTGGTAGCCCAGGATGGCGATGTCCGAGCAGTGCACCGCGCCGCACATGTTCAGGCAGCAGGCAAGCGACACCCGCAGCTTGGCCGGCAGGCGGCTGGTTTTGAAGTCGTCGAACAAGACATCCATCGTGGCCTTGACCGGGCCGGAGGCGTCGGTGGCCGGGGTGTGGCAGTGGAGCCAGCCCTGGGTGTGGACGATATTGGTGATGCCCGCCCCCGTGCCGCCCACCGGGAACTTGAAGCTGCCGCCGGCAAACTTGCGGCTCTCGAGGTCCTTGACTAGGGGGTCGACTTTTTTCTCGTCGTCCACCATGAACTCGATGTTGTTCCTGGTGGTGAAGCGTACGTGGCCGCCGCAGTACTTGTCCGCGATCTCGCAGATCTCACGGATGTGCAGGGTGCTCATGAGGCGGGCCCCGCCGACACGTACGGTGAACACCTTGTCGCCGGACTCGGCCACATGGTAGAAGACGCCGGGCTTCATGTACTCGTGATACAGCCACTTGCCCTTGTTCTTGGCGATGAACGGCGGGTAGAACTCGTCGTATTTGCGCGGGCCGATGTCGGTGATACGGTTTTTCATCGGCTCCTTGGGATCGTAACCGGAAGATATAAATGCCATAGCGCGTCCCCCTTATCTCTGATGGTGTTTGCGGAATTCGTTGACGTCGCGCGTCCAGCCGCCCTCGACCTCGTCTTCCTTCCAGAAGATGTAGGGGTTGGACCTCGGCTCTTTGACGTGGCGGGCATCCGGCGTGATCCCGGTGACCTCCAACAGCTTCTGGAGGCCCTGGCGCTTCATCAGCTCGCCCAGCCGCTCGCGGTTCTTGCCTTCCTCCATCCACCAGTCCCAGATCTTCTCGATGACTTCCTTGATCTCCTCGTAGGGCGCCTCGGCCTTGACGAACGGCACGAGCAGCGAGCCCATCTGGGCGCCGTCGAGGATCGGGGCCTTGGCGCCGACCAGGATGGACAGGCCGCGGTCGTTGCCGATGCGCAGCGCGCGCGGCATGACGTTGAGGCAGTGCATGCAGCGGTTGCACTC
>JBFYWX010000517.1:0-2997 GCA_041310825.1 Desulfobacteraceae bacterium
TGTAAAGCTCGAAACCACCCCCTAAATCCATAGACACACGCTGAATCGGTCTCTAATCGCAACCACCCGAATTGTTTTGTTATTCTCTATAGCGTTTGCCTATGACTGTCGAACCCAGGCGCTGATCTTCTGCTGAAAGCCGTAGAAGGCGGAGTTCACCAGCTTGAGGATCTTTATGGCCATGGCCTGGTCCTTTTCGATCGTCTGGCTGATGCGTGCCACCGGGGTGTCCGGGTCCTGTAGCAGTCGGTTCAGCTCGAACACGATGGAGGGCAGCGTGGGGATTTCCCGAATCCGGTCCATCTGCTGCAGCATCTCTTTTTCGTTCATGATTTCGATCCCTTCTCCGCTTTCATTTCAAGCATCTTTAACGCCATCGGCGATGGAATGCGAAGGCCGGTCATGTTGAGTTATATCGGCCGGAGGCAGGGTTTGCTTTAGCCGGTATAAATGGAAGTCAGAGTCGGAGTTGGGAGTCGGAGTAAAAAGACAACATCCACCCACTCTGACTTTTTCTACTCCGACTCTGACTGTTTCCCGGACGACTCTAAGTCGTTGAAAAAAGGCGGGAAGGAGGGCAATCCTGCGCAGGGCGGCAACCGACGATACCGATAGCGATTCCGATATCGACAAAAAAAGGAGGCCTGCGGCGGGAATGCCGCAGGCCTCCTTTTTTTATTTCATGAAGAGCTGGGCGATGGCAGTGGCCTGGGGGTGAGCGAAAATCAGGATCAGGGAGACGACCAGGGCGTAAATACAAAGGGACTCGATCAGGGCCAGGCCGATCAGCATGGTCACGGTGACCTTGCCGGAGGATTCCGGGTTGCGCGCGATGCCCTCGACGGCGGATTTCAGGCCGATGCCCTGGGCTATGCCGCACCCGAAGGCGGCGATCGCGATGCCGAAACCGGCGGCGGTCACACAGGCGATGAAGAACTCCAATGCTTTGGCTTCCATACTCTTGTCTTCCTCCTTTTAGAGTGGGTTATGGTAGTGGGGGCTTCTTCCAAGCTCCCTTTAACGCTCTGAGGTCCGGGGGGCCTCGCCCTTGCACCGCGTCAGTGGGCGTGTTCCATGGCGCCGCTGAAATACATGATCGACAGCAGGAAGAACACGAAGGCCTGCACGAACGACACGAAGATTCCCATCGCCATGATGGGCAGCGGCGCGAAGAAGGCGCCGGCCAGCATGAAAAGAATCATGAGGACCAGTTCATGGCCCATCATGTTCCCGAAAAGACGGAAGGAGAGCGACATGATCCGCGCCATGTGGCCGATGACTTCGATCGGAAAAATGATGGGGATCATCCACCAGATCGGTCCGAGAAAGTGTTTGATGTACTTCGCCCCGTGATACATGACCCCGATGACATGGGTGAAGACCACGGTCACCAGGGCGCAGGAGAGGGTGGTGTTGATGCTGGCGGTCGGCGGGAAGAAGCCGGGGATCAACCCGATGAGGTTGCAGGTCACGATGTAGAGAAACAGGGTGGCGATCAGGGGAAAGAAGCGTCGCCCCTCCTCGCCCGACACCCCCACCATGAACTCCTCCATCCCGGAGATGACGGCCTCGAAAAAATTCTGCGCCTTGCCCGGGACCAGCGTGATGCGGCGGGTGCCGAAATAGGCCAGCACGATCAGAACGACGACCACGAGCCAGGAATAGACCACATGGGGGTACATGTTGGCAAAATGCCCGAGACCGAACCATGCGAAGATTTTAGGCAGAAACAGAAAGGGGTGATCCATCCTTAACCTGCCTCCTTGAAGATGAGTTTTTTTAGCTCACGCACCGTCGCCAGCATGATGCTCACTACCACAACCGAAAGCCCGACGACAAGCCCTATGGGGTTGACCAGCCGCCCGGCGATCAAGAGGAAGATCACAAATCCGCTCAGGGCAAAACGCACGTAGTACTTGGCCAGCACCATGTGGTGCGAGGCCAGATGCGGCGGTGTCAGCGCTCCTCGCAGGGTTCGCGCGAGCAGGTGAAAATTGACCGTGACGATCAGCCCGCCGCAAAAGACTCCCAGCGCAAACTCCCAGGAGGCGAACACCCCGCTCACGGCCGTGGCCACGGCGAAGATCACCCAGTTGGCCCGGGTGACGAAAGTCAGTATGCGCCGCTCGATCTGCACGGTCCGGCCGCCGACCCTTCCGCCCCGGTCCGATCAGAGCTCGCGGCTTTTGCGGATGGCGAGCCCGATGTTGCGGAAGGCGGCGCCGATCCCGAGCGCCAGGCCCACAAGGGTGGCCCAGGGCGCTGTGTCGAACCGCCGGTCCAGGTAGACCCCGACGCCCAACCCGATAAAGATCGACAGCGCCACACTCAAACCCAGGCTGCTGTAAAACGCGAGCTCCCGCCACGGCCGCCGGTCAGGCTTTACCATAAGAGATGAATGCTCCACGCCGCGGGGCGGCGCTCACCGGGACGCCTGCACCTAACACGGCCCTAAGCCAAAGTCAACGCAAAAGTGATGGGCGCGTCAGAGCGCCAATATCCGCGTTGCGCTTCATCTCACAGTCGCTGCGGCGTACTTCCAGTACGCCTCGCTCCGCGAGATTCGCGCGCCTTGATCTTGGCGCTCTGACGCGCCCATCGACGTAGTCGAATTCAAGAAGCACACTCCAGCAGCTTGCATATCGGCTGCCGAAAGTGGCGCTGAAATCAGGCCCGTGCGGAGGTTGCATACGTAGCTGTGGGAGTGGGAGCGGTATCTCCTGACCGCCGTAGCCGGAGGCAAAAATTGGTTGCCGCGATCGGATCGTGGCTGGAGCCTTCTCCGCCGAAGCCGCCTGGCTGCGAAGGCCGGGAGCCACTCCCACCGGAGCCCCTCTTGTCTGTACGCTGTTTCACTCGAGCGTCAGGCTGTCAGCCGAGGTCGATCTCTTCGGCATCGAAGACCGGGCCGTCGACACAAGCGTGCAGAAAACGGGACGGGTCCCGTCGGCCCTCCACCGCGCACCCCAGGCAGGCGCCCATCCCGCAGGCCATCAT
>JBFYWX010000053.1:0-4129 GCA_041310825.1 Desulfobacteraceae bacterium
CCGAGACCACCGGCCTCAACCCCCGTGAGGGGGATGAGATCGTGGCGGTCGGGGCGGTGCGTATCGTGAACGGTCGTCTGCTGGAATCCGAGTGCTTCGACCAGTTGGTTCGTCCCGCCGGTCGCCTGCGTCCGGAGTCGATCCGCATCCACGGGATCCAGCCGGAGATGCTTGCGGGCCAGCCCGAGGTGGGCCCGGTGCTGGGGCAGTTCCAGCGCTTCGCCGAGGGGACGATCCTGGTCGCCCACAATGCCGCCTTCGACATGCGCCTGTTGCAGCTGCAGGGGGAGGCGGGCGGGATTCGCTTCGAAAACCCGGTGCTCGACACGATGCTGATCTCCGCCGTGGTTCATCCCGCCCAGAGCGGCCACGATCTAGAGGCGATCGCCGATCGTCTGGGGGTGGTGATCATGGGCCGTCACACCGCCCTGGGGGATGCGATGGCGGCCGCGGAGATCTTCCTGAAGTTCCTCCCCCTGCTCGCGGCCATGGGAATTCGCACGCTCGGCGAGGCCCGCCGTGCATCGCAAAAGACCTACCATGCGCGTCTGCAATACTGATGCCGGTCACTCATCGCCGGCGACCGGTCAGGCGCGGGGAGGCGGGGAGGCGAGCGGAAGGGTCAAGATGAAGGTGGCGCCCTCTCCCGGCCGGCTCTCGGCCCAGATCCGGCCCCCGTGGAACTCGACGATGCGCCGGGTGATGGCAAGCCCGAGCCCGCTGCCGGAGGGCCGCCCGCGGGCGTGGCCGCGCGCCTGCCGGAACTCCTCGAAGATGATCTCCAGGTCCGCCGGCCGGATGCCCGGGCCGTTGTCGCGCACCTCGACCCGGAGGTGATCGGAGCGGACCGCGACCCGGACCTCGACTTTCCCTGCGGCCGCATCGCAGAATTTGAGGGCGTTGGAGAGCAGGTTGAGGACGGCCTGCAGGAGCCGGTCCCGGTCCCCGGCAACGGGCGGCAGACGCTCGGGCAGGTGAAGCTCCGCGTGGATCTGGCGCTCCGCGGTCAGCGGGCGCACGGATGCCAGCGCGTCGCGGCAGACCTCGCCGATGTCAACCGGCAGAAGCGGCCATGGCACCTTGCCGGTTTCCATCTTCTGGAAATCGAGCACCTGGTTGATCAGGCGCGTCAGGCGCTCGCTTTCCTTGATGACGATACCGGTCAGGTTGCGGTGCTGCGCCTCGGGCAAATGCGGGTTGGCATGCAGGATTTCCGCGATGGAGCGCACCGCCGTCAACGGCGTGCGCAGCTCGTGGGTTACGGTGGAGATGAACTCGTCCTTGAGCCGGTCCAGGCTCCGGAGGCGCAGGTTGGCGTGCTTGAGCTCAGCCGACGCCTTTTCCAGTTGCCGGCTGTAGGCGATCACCTCGCGGGTTTCATCGAGGATGTCCATCACCTCCGCAATGCCGAGCGGCTCCTCGGTCACGACGGAGGCCACCATCACCCGGGCCGAGGCGGAGCCGATGGCGCCGGTGAGCAGGGTCTCGGCAAACGTGACCAGGGCGGGATCCGCGGCCGACAGCGGTCCCCAGCGGACGTTGCGCTCGCGCGCGAACGCCGAAAGCGACTCTTCGGTGCGCTGGGCCCCCAGGAAGCGCTCCAGGAGTGAGCGCAGGTCGCCCACCCGGGCGGTGCCGCGCCATACGGGGGAGTCCTCCGGTTTGCCGGGGTAGGTGAAGACGTCCACGAAAAGCGCCGCTTGCGAGTGCTCGAGCGCCGTCTTGCGGCTGAAAAGCGAAACGGTGATGTAGAGCGATGCGTTGGCGAGCAGGCTCCAGAACACCGCGTGGGCCACCGGGTCGAGCCCCTGCAGACCGAAGAGCTGAGAGGGGCGCAGTGCGGCGATGCCCCACAGACCCCGGGTGATCAAGTTTTCATCCAGGAGCCCGGTCTCCGCGAGCGAGGGTAGGACGAGGGTGTAGGCCCAGACCGAGAACCCGGCCGCCAGGCCGCAAAGGGCCCCCCGGCGGGCGCCTTGCTTCCAGAAAATACCCCCGATGATGGACGGGGCGAACTGGGCGACCGCCACAAAGGAGATCAGGCCGATGGAGACCAGGGCGTAAGCCTCGCCCACGAAACGAAAATAGGTGTAGGCCGAAAGCACGATCAGCACGATGGCGGCGCGACGCACGTTGAGGACGATCGCGCTGAGGTCCCGCCGGCGCGAGCTCTGCGCCCAGGGCAGCCGCAGAACGACGGGCATGACCAGGTCGTTGCAGATCATGGTCGAGAGGGCGACCGTTTCCATGATCACCATGCCGGTCGCCGCTGACATCCCTCCGATGAAGACCAGGAGCGTCAGGGCCTCGTTGCGCATGGCCATGGGCAGGGTCAGCACGAAGGTGTCCGCATCGACCCCGCCGCTGAAATGCAGGCCGCCCGCGAACGCGATGGGCAGCACGAAGACATTGATGGCGAGCAGGTAGAGCGGAAACAGCCACATGGCCTTTTGAAGGTGATTCTCGTTGACGTTCTCGACCACGATGACCTGGAACTGCCGCGGCAGGCAGATCAGGACGAGCATCGAGAGGGTGATCTCCAGCGTCCAGTCGAGCGGGTGCCCGCCCTGGATGGCAGAGGCGAGGAGCTCCTGCAGCCGGGGCAGCTCCGCCGCTCGCGCGAAGATGTCGCCGACGCCCTTGAACATGCCATAGGTCACCGCCAGGCCTACGGAGACGAAGGCCACCAGTTTGACGATGGATTCAAACGCGACGGCGGCCACCAGCCCCTCGTGCCGCTCGGTCGCATCCAGGTGGCGGGTGCCGAAGAGGATCGCGAACAGCGCCAGCAGGAGGGCGACGTAGAACGCGGTGTCGTGGGTCACGGGGATGTCCGCAAAATAGCGCGGCATGACGATCAGGGGGTACTGGTTGATGATGGTGTAGCTCGTGGAGATGGCCTTGAGCTGCAGGGCGATGTAGGGGGTCACCCCCACGACGGCGATGATCGTGACCACGGCCGCGAGCCCGGCGCTCTTGCCGTAGCGGGAGGCGATGAAGTCGGCGATGGAGGTGATCCGGTGGGTTTTGCTGATGCGGATGATCTTGCGCAGGACGCCCCATCCGAGCGTGCAGAGCAGGGTGGGGCCGATGTAGGTCGGAAGAAACCCCAGGCCGCTGACCGCCGCGCGCCCCACGCTGCCGTAAAAGGTCCAGGCCGTGCAGTAGACGGCCAGCGACAGGGCGTAGATGGTGGGGGTGCTGATGATGCTCCGCCCCTGGGCGGCGCGGCGGTCGCCGAAATGGGCCACGGCGAAGAGCACGCCCACGGTGCCGAAGGCGAAGACCAGAATGAGCTCGGTGGTCAGCATGGGGGGTTGCGCGCGCCGTCCGCGGGCGGAGGGCCCCGGCGGGTGATGAGCATGGTCAGGCCGATGACCAGGGCCCAGAGGAGAAAGATGTAAGCGTAGAGCAGGGGGACCCCGCCCCAGGTCACGGGCCGGCCGAAGAGCGCGAGGATCGGGTGGTTGAAGAGAATCCAGCCGAAAACGAAGACGCAAACCAACCGCTGGTTTTTAAGTTTCTCAGGGGGCATGGCCGCCGCCGGGGTGAGGTTGCACGACGCGGTGGACATGGCGGTCCACTCGCGCGTATATAGATGATCCGCGCGGAGGTTGTCAAACCCTATCCGGCGCTACACACGAGGAGCTGCGTATGGACACGGACGCCCTGAAGCTGCTCGCGAGCACTCCGCCCTTCGAGCGTCTCTCGCCGGAGGTGGCGGCCGAGGCGGCAGCGACCCTGACCCGGATGAGCTTCGACCGCGGGACGGTGCTGGCGATTGCCCAAGTCCTGAAGGATGAAGGTTATATCGACGATTTTGTCGTGCGTGGAGAGTCGGCAAAGTCTGAGCTCGAGTTGCAGCTGAAATATTATGCCGGCCGGCCCGTGATCGAGCGAATCGAGCGCGTCAGTCGTCCAGGGCTTCGTATCTACAAGGGTGCAAATGATCTGCCCCGCGTTATGAACGGACTTGGCGTGGCAATCGTATCGACATCGAGCGGCGTGATGACTGATCGTCATGCGCGCGCCAAGGGTGTCGGTGGCGAAGTGTTGTGTGTGGTTGCTTAAAGGGCGAGGAATATGTCACGCGTAGGCAATAATCCCATTACTGTTCCCAAGGGTGTGG